>DNYO01000318.1 GCA_003506795.1 Deltaproteobacteria bacterium | reverse complement strand
AAGGGACCCCAGCGGCATCACCGCTGCGGCGCCCGCATCGACAAGGGCCTTCGCCGCGTACAGGTCCGGATTCATGTAGGGGAGCACCGTGAAGCCTTCCGACGCGAGTATTCTTGTTGCTTTTATCGTTTCCTGATTATCGGGAAGGAGATAGCGGCTGTCGTTGATCACCTCTATCTTTATCCAGTCCCCGTAACCGGCGTCCCTGGCAATATGTGCTATGCGGACGGCCTCCGCCGCATTACGCGCCCCCGACGTGTTGACCATGATGGTTGTGCCCTCCGGGATAAAGGAAAGAATGTTTTCCTCCGTCTCGTCGAGATCGATCCTGCGTAGCGCCACCGTCACGAGCTGCGAACCCGAGCTGACAATAGCCTGACGCATGGCCTCCTTGTTCCCGAATTTTCCCGTGCCCAGGAAGAACCGACTCGTGAATTCCCTGGTGCCTACTATCAGTTTATCGTCCATGATCACCCTCCTCCCACAAAGGACACCAATTCAACCCGGTCACCCTCAGAAAGGACGGTCAGAGACCATTGATCGCTCTTCACGACACCATCATTGAGGACAAGGATCACCTTCTCGGGGTTCGCCTTGCCGGAATGGACAAACCTGTGAAGATCCATGCCTTCATCGATCTCCGTCGCTTTGCCGTTGACTGTTATCTTCATTTCACTGCCTTCTTTATTCTCTTCAATAATTCCACCGCGTCCGAACAGGCCCTCACGACCCCGATCGTCTTTGCCCCGGCGGCAAGCACATCATCGATATTGGAAAGATCGATGCCTCCTATGGCAACGGCAGGTATGTCAAGATGCCCGGCCGCTTCTCTGACGTATGCTAGTCCTACCGGCTGCCTGCCGGGTTTTGTGGGCGTCGCATAGACGGGTCCGGTGGATATGTAGTCGGCGCCATCCTCTATCGCCTGCCTGCCCTGTTCGAGATTGTGGGTGGTCTTGCCTACGATCATCTCTTCGCCCACTATGGCGCGCGCCTGCCGCGTCGACATATCCTGGCCGACATGAACACCGTCCGCTCCTGCCTTTACGGCCAGAGAGGGGTCATCGTTGAGGATGAAGATGAAAGGTTTCACCTGCCCGTAACTGACAAGCTCCCGGGCTTTTTCCAGGATGGTGCGCTCATCGCTCGTCTTGTCCCGGAGCTGGACGATGGCGGCGCCGTCATCGACCGCCTGCTTCAGTTCCGCCACAGAGGAGGACACGACATAGAGGTCATTGGTGAAAGGTGTTCTTCGCTTCATTGTTGCTATTAAATTACATCAAAATCCGTGGTAAGTCCAAGGTCTTCTATCATCTCCATATCGGGATCGATATTTCTGTTCCATTGCTGTCCGTTACCAGGCTTAAGGTGTCTTAATCGTGCAATTACGAAACTGCCAGGTGAGAGAACCCGCCCGGGGCCCTAAATGTAGTACATCATAGAGTCTTGATGATTCTTCGCACGCTGCATCTCAGCGAGTGATGCAAGCGTGTAGCCGTTCAGGATCTTTTGTATCTTGCTGCCCAGCATCTCCCAGATGTCGCGCGTGAGACACCCGTCCGACCTGGAGCAAGCCGACGTATCATTGACACAATCTACGAGATTGCAGGGCCCCTCAAGTACGGTGATAATATCGCTGAGGGTTATCTGATCGGGTGCCCGGCTCAGAAGATATCCGCCTTTTCTGCCCCGCTGGGCCTTAACGATACCGCCCTTGTGCAGCGCCGAAAAGATGTGCTCCAGATATTTCTCGGAAACCTCCTGCCGCCTGGCGATCTCGGAAAGAAACACGGGGGTGCCGCTCGCACCATTGCTGGCGAGATCGATCATCGCCCGTAATCCGTATCTTCCTTTCGTGGATATCTTCATTTTATCCCCTACTAACTTTATGGGAATAGTATAGATAGCGCGTAGAGATGTGTCAACATGTTTTTTTGCAGCAAGTTCCGGGCGGTTCAGGCATTCTCTTCATAAAATTGTTAATCCTATCTATATCGTATGGATTCATGTATTATATTATCTCCATGCAAGAAACGGGAAAGAAAAATACCCTCAAGGCACGACCCGATGACCCGCTGAAAGATATGCTCCTGCGGCTGCTGACGAGCGAAGGGGAAAGCCTGAAGAATCTTTACGCCAGGGCCGACAGGGTACGGCAGGCCCATATGGGCGACGAAGTATATATTCGCGGGATCATTGAGTTCTCCAATATATGTGCCAATGATTGTCTCTACTGCGGCATAAGGGCCTCCAATCATCGCGTTAACCGCTACGTGATGACCATAGATGAGATCCTCGCAACGGCAAAGTCGATGGTACCCCTGGGACAGACGACGGTGGTGCTGCAATCAGGGGAAACGCCGGGTCTCACGGACAATGAGATCGGAGACCTGGTACGGCGGATCAAGGCCGAGACCTCCCTTGCCGTGACTTTGTCCATCGGGAACCGCCGCTATGAAACATATCGCTTCTGGAAAGATTGCGGAATGGACCGCTACCTTATCCGTTTCGAAACAAGCGACCGGAAGCTTTTCGCCAAACTGCACCCCGATTGTTCCTTCGACGAACGCATCGAGTGCCTCCACATGCTCAAGGAACTCAAGGTACAAACAGGAAGCGGATTCATGATCGGTCTTCCCGGGGAAACCCTTGAAATACTGGCTGACAACATCCTCCTGTGCAGGCAGCTTGACCTTGACATGATCGGGATCGGACCCTATATTCCCCATCCGGACACACCGCTCGGAAACGAAAACAACGCGTACCAGGGGGATGAAGAGATGTTCTTCAAGGCCCTGGCCGCACTTCGCATCGTAAACCCCGACGCGCATATTCCGGCCACGACGGCGTTCGATGCGGTCTTTCCGGGCGTGGGCAGAAACCTGGCCCTACAGCGCGGGGCCAACGTCTTCATGCCCAACGACACACCCGCCCGGCACAGGAAAGACTACCTGCTCTATCCCGGCAAACCCTGCGTGGACGAAACCGCGGACCAGTGCGCCGGCTGTGTCCTTGCGAGAATCAGCGCCATAGGGAGACAAGTAGGGAAAGGACCGGGCCACTCTTTCAAAATGGATAGGAAAAGAGGTACAATAGCTGATAAGGGTCGGGCGAGGTAGGCCTGCGGTTACACGCGTCACAACATATCGCGGAAAGGAGTATGCAATGTGGGAATATACGGATAAAGTGCGAGAACATTTTCTTAATCCCAAAAACACCGGTGAGATCGAAAATCCCGATGGTGTTGCGGAAGTAGGCTCCATCGCCTGCGGCGACGCCCTCAAACTTTCCTTCAAGCTTGACGAGAACAAGCGCATCGCCGACGCACGGTTCAAGACGTTCGGATGTGCAAGCGCCATCGCCTCCGCGTCGGCACTCACGGAAATACTTAAAGGAAAGACTATCGAAGAGGCGATGAAGATAACGAATCAGGACATAGCCGACTACCTGGGCGGGCTGCCTCCCGAGAAAATGCACTGCTCCGTGCTCGGCCAGGAGGCCCTGGAAAAGGCCATCGAGAACTACCAGGGCGTCTCCCACAAGAAACCTGACGAAGAGATCGTCTGCGTATGTTTCGGCGTCACAGACGGCGAGATCGAACGGGCCGTCAGGCAGAACCACCTCACCACCGTCGAAGAGGTTACAAACTACACGAAGGCCGGAGGCGGCTGCGGAAATTGTCATGACAAGATCCAGGCCATCATCGATCGTATCTATGCGACGAAGAAACCCGAAGAAGGACCGGCGGAAAGGCCGAAAATCTCCAATATCCAGAAGATCCGCATGATCGAAGAGACGATCGAGCGGGAGATACGGCCCTCTCTCAAGCACGACGGCGGCGATATCGAACTCGTCGACGTGGTAGGCAACCGGGTCCTTGTCGCCATGCGGGGCGCCTGCGCCACCTGCCAGGCATCGCAGGCTACCATGAAGGGCTTCGTGGAATGGAAGCTCAAAGAATTTGTATCACCGGACCTTATCGTTGAGGAGGTGGCCTCATGAAAGAAGTCTATCTTGACAATAATGCAACGACCATGGTGGCCGGGGAAGTACTCGATGAAATGCTTCCCTATTTTCACGATTTCTATGGGAACCCGTCAAGCATGCACTCTTTCGGGGGACAGGTGGCACGCAAGCTCACCGAGGCCCGCCAGAGGGTTGCAGCGCTGCTTGGCGCCGACCCGGAGGAGATCATCTTCACGAGCTGCGGCACCGAAAGCGATAACACGGCCATCACATCGGCCCTGGCGAATAATCCCACAAAGAACCACATAATCACAAGCAGGGTTGAACACCCCGCAGTGAAGGTGCTTTGCGAGCACCTCGCACAGAAAGGATACCGCGTGACCATGCTCCCCGTGAACGCGGAAGGCTTGCTTGACATGGACGAATACGAGGCAAGCCTCACTCCGGACACCGCCGTGGTGAGCATCATGTGGGCCAATAACGAAACGGGCGTCATCTTCCCCGTGGAAGAGGCCGCGCACCTTGCCCGCGAGCGGGGGATCCCCTTCCACACCGACGCCGTTCAGGCGGTGGGAAAGATACCCATCACCATGAAGTCAAACTCCATAGACATGCTCTCCCTTTCGGGACACAAGCTGCATGCGCCAAAGGGCGTCGGCGTTCTCTATGTCCGCAAAGGGACCCGTTTTTCACCCTTTCTGATCGGCGGCCACCAGGAAAAGGGGCGCCGCGGCGGCACGGAGAACGTGCCGAGTATCATAGCCCTCGGCAAGGCCTGTGAACTGGCCGGCGGAAACATGGAAAAGGAAAACACCCATGTCAGATCCCTGCGCGACAGGCTGGAGGCCGAACTCCTCAGGGCGATCCCGCAAAGCAAGGTAAACGGCACTATCAAAAAGCGCCTGCCCAACACGACGAATATCAGCTTCGAGTTTATCGAGGGCGAGAGTATCCTCCTGCTTATGGACCAGTACGGCATATGCGCTTCATCGGGCTCTGCCTGTACCTCCGGCTCGCTGCAGCCGTCCCATGTCCTGAGGGCCATGGGTGTGCCGTACACGATGGCCCACGGGTCTATCCGCTTCAGCCTCAGCGTCTATAACACCGCTGAAGACATTGACCTCGTAATCAGGGAACTGCCGCCCATCATTGCAAAACTCAGGGTGCTTTCACCATACTGGGCGACATCCCAGGGTGCTTGCGCCACCGCGTGAGGAGAATCAGGCATGAGCGAAAAACAGAAGTCAAAGGACCAGTGCAGAGAAGACATCCTGGCCGCCCACGATCTGAGGTCACGGATCCCTTCCCTTGTCAGTAAGGTCGTCTCGCAATACGACAAGGACGGCCGGTTCCACCATATCGGCCCTGAACCGATACCTTCGCGGCAGGCAATCATCGACATTATATACAAGACTGTCCCCGTCCTCTTTCCAGGATTTTTTTCCGGAAAACGTATCGATGACGTCAACGCGCAATACTACCTGGGTGAAGAGATAACTGAATTATTCGAGATGGTCACATTGCAGATACAGCACGCAATACGCCACGACTGCATCCGCTTCAACCGGCCCTGTATCCGCTGTGAAGAAAGAAGCCAGGAGATCTCCCTGAAATTCATAGAGGAAATCCCCCGGCTTCAGGAGATGCTCTCAAAGGACGTGCGCGCCGCCTTCGAAGGCGACCCCGCCTCGCGTCATTTTGACGAGATCATCTTCTGCTACCCGGGGCTCTTTGCCGTGGCCGTTTACCGCGTCGCGCACTGGCTCCACACCAACGACGTCCCCCTGATCCCCCGTATCATGACGGAATACGCCCACAGCCGCACGGGTATCGACATCCATCCGGGAGTAGTCATCGGCGACAGCTTTTTCATCGACCACGGCACCGGAGTTGTCATAGGAGAAACAACGGTCATCGGCAACCGGGTTCGCCTCTATCAGGGCGTCACCCTCGGGGCGCTTTCGCTCAGCAAGGACGAATGTCCGCTCCTCAGGGATAAGAAACGCCATCCCACAATAGAAGATGATGTGATCATCTATGCCAACACAACCATACTTGGCGGCAAAACGGTAATCGGCTCCCGGTCCGTCGTAGGCGGCAACGTCTGGCTCACGGAATCCGTCCCTCCCGACACATCCGTTTTTCTGAAGAAACCCGAGCTGGTTATGAAGAACAAGTAGCCGGCAAAGCGAACAATACGGAAACTCTCCGGGCAGACGGGCAACCGTCTGCCCTTTTTAATTTGCACTGGTTTGGCCGGAGTTGTCCCTCTGCAAATCCCAGCAAAGCGATTGACAGCAACATACAATTACTGTATAGTACAACTAATGTATAATACACGTACATAGCATGGGGGGAAACAAGCATGGATCTGGCAATGGTCAGGGACTTCCGGGAAACATTGCGACACCTTGAAAGACAAGTCGGACTGCAGCTTAAAGATGATACCGAATGCTGCGGGGTTACCCTTGCCCAATGTCACATTATCGTAGAGATCGGCAACGCCGGTGAAACCTCCGTAATCGACCTGGCCACCATCCTTGGGCTCGATACCAGCACTTTGAGCAGACATATCAACGGAATGGTCAAAGTCGGCCTGGTAAACAGGATCCTGAACCCGAAAGACCGGCGTTATGTTTCGATAACACTGACCGAACAGGGGCAAAAGATCTACCAATCAATTGAAGACATATGCAACTCAAAATATGCAAGGGTCTTCGAATTCATCCCCCGGGAAAAACACAAGCAGGTGCTGGAATGTTTCAACCTCCTTGTCCATGCCATTACCGAGGCAAAGGCGTTGGAAGGCGATCTGCGATGTTGTGGGAACGATCCACGGGAAAAAGACAGGGAGGAAGTATCCCATGTCCGGTGAGAATGAAAAAGACAGGTGCTGCGGTGAGCAAACGTCCACGGTTCCCGGGACACAGCCCTGTTGCGGCGGGCCGGTGACAGGCGGTGTGGAGTTTCCGTTATACAACCCCGCACAGGAATCCGGGCCACCGGTTTTCTCCCCCCGGCCTCACTGGGTCAAGGGTTTTGTTGAAACAACTGCCGGGCGGATTCCCCTCGTCGACACATCTTTGGTGTTCCGGGATATTTCGGGCGGATGGAAGGCCCGGTGGGGGATCAATCGCATGGATTACAAGATCCCTCCCGGACTATATGGCGTCGGTAATCCGAACGACACATCCCCGGTGCTGGTCACTGCCAACTATAAAATGAGCTTCGACAATCTTAGAAAGGAACTGCCCGGCCTTGACGCATGGATCATGGTCATAGACACCAACGGGATTAACGTCTGGTGCGCTGCCGGCAAGGGAACTTTCGGCACCGAGGAAATCGTAAGGCGCCTGAGCGCGGTCCATCTATCACGAATAGTTTCTCATCGGACGATCATACTCCCCCAGTTGGGGGCTCCGGGTGTGGCGGCACATGAAGTACGCAGGCTGTCAGGTTTCAGGGTGGTCTACGGACCCGTCAGGGCCCGTGACATAAAGGAATTCCTCGGGTCCGGCATGAAGGCCACCAGGGAAATGCGGATCGTTGAGTTCGGTTTCCTGGACCGGCTTTTCCTGACGCCCATTGAGCTCGTAGGTATCCGGAAACATCTTCTGGTATTGGCCGCTGCTGCCTTCATCGCCCACCTGACGGGATTGATCACTATATCTCTTTCCAGCCTGTACCCCTTCATCGGTGCGATACTGATCGGTACGGTTGTGACACCGGCACTGCTTCCGTGGGTCCCGGGCCGCGCCTTTGCCTTGAAGGGCTGGTTTTTGGGCCTTCTCTGGACTTTAGCGGTCATTTATGTGAAGGGGGGGTCTTTTTCCCACGAGAGTGTATTCAACAGCCTGGCCTTGCTCCTCATTCTGCCTTCGATATCGGCTTTCCAGACCATGTACTTTACCGGCGCCTCCACCTATACATCTCTTTCGGGTGTGAAAAAGGAGATCCGGTTCGCCATGCCGGCCATAGTCGCTTCCGCATCGGCAGGGGTGGCGTTATGGTTGGCAGGACTCTTTATTTATCATTGACAAGGAGGACTCCGGATGAAACATCAATATCTGAAAAACGTGGTTACCCTTCAGTTGGATGAGAATAGATGCACCGGCTGCGGAATGTGCATCGAGGTGTGCCCTCACGAAGTGCTGGAATTCCATGGAAAACGTGTTCAGATCCGCGACAGGGATGCCTGCATAGAATGCGGCGCCTGCGCCAGAAACTGTTCCTTCTCCGCCATCACCGTCAACGCCGGGGTCGGTTGTGCCAGTGCGATAATCAGGGGGGCGCTGAGAAACGGCGAGCCAACCTGCGGGTGTTCAACTGACGGAAATGACAGCTGCTGCTGCTGAAACAGTTATTGGCTTGCCGAACAGCAGATCATATCCGTGCGGCTTGAATTAACAGCCGGGGATCGGGAATACATGCGTTCCGTCTACAGCCTGTCGGCTGACTTAATTTCTCTGCCTCTCCAGAACATATAAATCACAGGGTATACGATGAGCTCGAGAACGGCTGAGGTGACAACCCCTCCCACCATCGGGGCCGCGATCCTTTTCATCACATCCGCGCCGGCGCCATGACTGAACATGATGGGTAGAAGGCCCGCGAGTATGACGCAAACGGTCATCATCTTGGGGCGTATCCTCTTTACCGCCCCATGCATGACGGCGTCCTTCAGACCCTCCATACTGGTGAGCTTTCCTTCTTTTTTCCATTGGGAATGGGCGAGGTCGAGATAAAGGAGCATGACCACCCCCGTCTCCGCATCAAGACCCGCCAGAGCGATAATGCCGACCCAGACGGCGATGCTCATGTTGTAGCCCAGGATGTAGAGCAGCCAGAAAGACCCCACCAGGGAAAAAGGCACGGCCAGAAGGACGATGGCGGTCTTCGTGATGGAACGGGTGTTGAAGTAGATGAGCAAGAATATGATGAGGAGCGTAAGGGGGATCACGATCAGCAGACGTTCGTGCGTCCTGACAAGGTACTCATACTCACCGCTCCACTCGAGGCGATAGCCGGGGGGGATCTTAAGCGATGCAACCTTCTTCTTGGCCTCCTCCACGTATCCGCCCACATCCCTGCCGCTGAAATCGATGAACACGTAGGATGCGAGAAGTCCCTGCTCGCTCTTTATCGCCGTCGGCCCTTTTACTATCCTTATATCCGCAAGCTGCGCGAGCGGTACCTGGGCGATCTCGGTACCCGCCGAGCTGCCTGACTGCCCCGAGCCCGCCGCCATGCCGCCCGAGCCAGCGGCCTGAGGGCCTTGCATCATCACCGGCACAAGGACCCTCTCGAGGCGCTCTATGCTATCGCGCAGTTCCCGTGCATATCGGACATTGACGGGATAGCGCTCCCTGCCCTCAATGGTGGTCGTCAGGTTCATGCCTCCCACGGCCGTCTGCACCACATCCTGGATGTCTTCGA
>DNYO01000103.1 GCA_003506795.1 Deltaproteobacteria bacterium | reverse complement strand
TCGGGAGAGACCTTCACCGCGACACTGGAACGAAAGGGCTCCGAAAAAATAAAGATACGCTCGCAGGAAGAGGCCGCCGCCGTAAAAACGTATATTGCCGACAAGGAACTTGCCGTAACAAAGGTGGAACATAAGGAAAAAAGCATATCTCCCCAGCCGGCTTTCATTACGAGCAGGCTCCAGCAGGAGGCGTCGAGGATGCTCCGCTTCTCGCCCAAGCGCACCATGATGCTGGCCCAGAGACTTTACGAAGGGATCGACATCGGCGAAGACGGTCCGGTGGGGCTCATCACCTATATGAGAACCGACTCTGTCAGGGTCTCCATGGAAGCGATCGCCGAGGCTCGGGAATTCGTAAAGAAGGGTTTCACGGAAAAATACCTCCCCGAGAAACCGAATTTCTTCAAGAACAGGAAGTCGGCCCAGGACGCACACGAGGCCATACGCCCCACATCGGTATGGTTCACCCCTGAAAAGGTAAAACCTTACCTGGACAAGGAGCTTTTCGCTCTCTACGACCTTATCTGGAAACGCTTCGTATCGTCGCAGATGACCCAGAAGAAGGTCGAGACCAGAACGGTTGACGCTACCGCAGGCGACTATGTTTTCGTTGCCCGCGGCACCACCGTGCTCTTCGATGGTTTTACAAAGATCTATGAAGAGATCGGAGAGGAGGAGCAAACCGACAGTACACTTCCCGAGATCAAGAAGGGTCAAAAGGTGAACCTGAAAGATACGGTCATGGAACAGCGTTTCACCAACCCGCCCCCGCGCTATTCCGAGGCGTCCCTCATCCGGACCCTCGAAAGCAAGGGTATCGGCAGGCCGTCCACATACGCTACAATCGTCAGCACCGTGCAGGACCGGGACTACGTGACCAAAGAAAAGGGGCGACTCACGCCCACACCCCTCGGCAGAACCGTGAACAAGCTCCTGGCGGAATTTTTTCCCACCGTGCTCGATGTCGGCTTCACGGCAAAGATGGAAGTCAGGCTGGACGAGATCGAAGACGGGAAAAAGGATTGGGTAAGATCCCTCGAAAAATTCAACAGCTCCTTCGAAGACGAATTGAAAAGCGCCCAGCAGCAGATGAAGAGCCTCAAGAAAGAGGAGAAGGAAACGGACATCATATGTGACAGGTGCGGTAAGAAAATGCTCCTCAGGTGGGGAAAAAGCGGCGAATACCTGGTCTGTTCGGGAAAGCCGGAGTGTAAGAACAAGAAAAACGTCAAAGTGGAAGCCGACGGTAAGATAACCATTGTTGAGAGCGAGGCGAAGGGGATCTGTCCCGTATGCAAGGGCAAGCTCATAGAAAAGAAAGGACGATTCGGCCGTTTTCTCGCCTGCAGCAACTATCCCGAGTGCAAGCATACGCAGGCGTATTCCCTGGGGTTCGGCTGTCCCATTGAAGGATGCCCGGGCAAACTTGTCGAAAAGACTTCGAAAAAGAAAAAGAAGTTTATCAGCTGTTCCGAATACCCGAAATGCTCTTTTGCGACAAACCGGGAACCGGCGGAAGGCCCCTGCCCCGCATGCGGTGCCCCGACCCTTTTCTCCTTCAGAAAAAACCTTTTCTGCCTCCGCAAGGAATGTGGATGGAAATCACGATAATCGGGGGCGGGCTTGCAGGGGTGGAGGCCGCACACCAGATCACCCGTATGGGCGGGCGGGCGGTTCTTTACGAAATGCGCCCGCACGTAAGCACACCGGCCCATCAAGGCGATTTGCTCGCGGAACTTGTCTGCAGCAATTCCCTTAAATCCCTGGATCTCCAAAACGCCCACGGTCTGCTCAAGGAAGAGCTGCGCAGACTCGGGTCCCTTATCATAGGGGCGGCGGACGAAACGGCGATCCCCGGCGGCAAGGCCCTCGTTGTCGACCGGGTCCGGTTCGCACAAGGTCTTACGGAATCGATCGTGAGCAATCCGGGCATCCGCCTCAAGCGCGAAGAGGTCCGCCGGATACCGGAAGGATTCGTGATCGTAGCCTCGGGGCCCCTGACAAGCGAACCTCTTACCGGGGAATTGACGTCCCTGACGGGAGCCGAGAACCTCTCGTTTTTCGATGCCATTTCACCCATAGTCGATGCCGCCAGCATAGACTACGATAAAGCCTTTTACGGATCGCGATATATAAAGGATGGGGCAGGCGACTATCTGAACTGTCCCCTTACGAAGGAGGAGTATGACAGGTTCCACGAGGCACTGATCAGTGCGGAAAGGGTCGATCTCAGGGAATTCGAGAAGACATCCTATTTCGAAGGGTGCCTGCCCGTAGAGGTTCTCGCCGAGAGGGGGAAGAAGACACTTGCTTTCGGGCCGATGAAACCTGTCGGGCTTGAGGACCCGCGGGACGGAAGAAGACCCTACGCCGTCCTGCAGCTCAGGAAGGAGAACGCCTCGGGAAGCATGCTCAATCTCGTCGGCTTCCAGACAAAAATGAAGTATCCCGAACAGGAACGGGTTTTCCGAATGATACCGGCCCTGAAGAATGCCGTGTTCCTGCGGCACGGAAGCATTCACCGGAACACGTACATCAATGCCCCCGTGTGCCTTACCGAAACTCTTCAGTTAAAGGCGCGGCCGCGGGTCTTCTTCGCCGGACAAATAACGGGCGTCGAGGGCTACGTCGAATCGACGGCCATGGGGCTTATCGCAGGCATATCGGCGTTTATGGCCGCGGCCGGCACGAATTTTCGTCCCCCTGGCCCGTCAACGTGCGTGGGGGCACTGGTCCGTTATCTCACCACCGAAAACAAACATTTCCAGCCGATGAATATCAATTTCGGCCTCATCGAAGGCTATTCGAAGAAATACAAAGAGACGGCCGTCGCAACGGCATTGAGTGAGATAGAAAACTGGAAAAATGAAATGTTGGATTCTGGAAAAAGAGACTCGTAAGTGTTAATGTAAATGGCCTGAAGCCGGAATGACGAGAATTATAGACTTTATAACCTGAAACCTGAAACAGTCTTTACAGGAGGTACCATGAATTCCCTTTTTGATAACCTGATGAACAAGGCTTTAGAAACAAGGAACGTTTCCGATAAAGAAGCCCTGAAGTTATACGAGGAAGGCAAAAAAGACCCCTTCGGGCTGATGGCCCGTGCCTCGAGGATACGGGAGCATTTCAAGGGCAATGCGGTGAATCTCTGCGGCATCGTCAACGCAAAATCAGGGGTCTGTCCCGAGAATTGCAGATTCTGTGCGCAGTCCGCCCATTACCATACGGAGGCACCCGTCTACCCCCTCATGTCAGCCGAAGAGATAGGGGAGAAAGGACGCATTGCAAAGGAAAGCGGCGCACACATGTTCAGCATCGTCACGAGCGGCACACGTATCGTGACAGACGAAGAATGGCAAACCATTTACCGCGCCATCGGGATTCTGAACGCGCTGGGGATCAGGCCTTGCGGCTCACTGGGAATGCTCAATGAAGAAACGGCACGGAACCTCAAAGAGGCGGGCCTTTATCGGTATCATCACAACCTGGAGACATCACGAAGCTTCTTTGATAATATCTGCTCGACTCATGACTACGAAGAAGATACGGAAACAGTGCGCGTGGCCCGCACGGCGGGCCTTACCGTTTGCTCCGGCGGTATCATCGGTCTCGGTGAATTCATGGAGCACCGTATCGAGATGGCAATGACCTTAAGAGAGCTCGACGTCGATTCCGTCCCGATCAACATCCTCAATGCCATCCCGGGCACGCCCCTTGAGAATATCTCTCCGCTCACGCCGATGGAGATACTCCTGACGGTCGCCCTCTACCGCTTCATCCTTCCCGACAAGGACATCAAACTCTGCGGTGGAAAGGAAAAGAACTTGAGGCAACTCCTCCCCCTTGCCATCGTAGCCGGCTGCAACTCTCTTATGACGGGCAATTACCTCACAACCATGGGCCGCGACACCCCCGCCGATTTGGAGATGATACGAGACCTCGGCATGACCGCAAGCTTTGACCAGGGTTAAAAAGACCTGTCCTCGCGCCCTCCTGCTTTCTTTGCTTTCTACCCGACTGCCTGGCCGAGTTTGAAGATGGGAAGGTACATGGCGACGATGAGTCCGCCAAGGACCACCCCGAGGAAGACCATGATCATGGGTTCCATCATGGCAGTGAGGTTGGTGACCATGTTATCGACGTCCTCTTCATAAAAGTCTGCGATCTTGTTGAGCATGCTGTCGAGGGCGCCCGTTGACTCACCGACTTGGACCATCTGGACGACCATGGGAGGAAAGATGCCGGCCTGCTCCAGGGGCTCAGCCATCGTGCGGCCTTCGCTGATTCGAGAACGCGCCACCAGGAGCGCCTCTTCAACTATCTTGTTGCCGGCCACCTTTGCAACAATGATCATGCTTTCCAGAATCGCCACGCCGCTCATGAGCAACGTCGCAAGGGTCCTCGTCACTCTGGCCACGGAGGCCTTGATGGTAAGGAGCCCGAAAAGGGGAAGTTTGAGGATAAGCCGGTCGATAGTACGGTGCCCGTTGTCGGTCTTGTAATAATATTTTAGCGCCAGCACCAGGCCGACAATACCGCCGATAATAACATACCAGTAGGACTGGACAAGCTGGCTCAAATTGATAACGATCTGCGTCGGTGCAGGCAGTTCCGCACCCATCTCCTTGAACATCTTCTCAAAGACGGGTATGACAAAGAGAAGGAGCACAATGACAACGATAAAGGCGACCAGAATGATCGCCACAGGGTAGATCATCGCGGACTTGACCTTCTTCCTCAGTTTTTCCGATTTTTCCATGTATACGGCAAGTCTCTGCAAGACGCCGTCCAGAAGACCGCCCTCCTCTCCTGCGACGACAAGGTTGATATAGAGTTCATCGAAACACTTCGGGTAGTCTCTCAGGGCGTCGGCAAACCGCGAGCCGCCTTCGATCTTTTCCTTGATCTCTCTGACGATGCCCCTGAAATTAACGTCTTCTATCTGATTGGCCAGGATTTCCAGGGACTGCACAAGGGGCAATCCCGATGTGATCATCGTTGAAAGCTGCCGCGTAAAAAGCAGGATTTGAATACTCGGTATCTTTCTCTGAGGATTGTATTTTTGCTTTCCTGCCTCCTTGGTTTCCGTCATGGAGGTGAGGATGACGCCGTCTTTTCTCAGTGCGGCCCGGAGGGCATCAGCGGAGGCGGCCTTCGACACGCCTTTGCGCGTATCTCCCGATACGGATCTTCCTTCCCACTGATACTGCGGCATGACTCAATAATACATGAATAATATTTTTTTGCAAAGAGAAAATTACAATAAACGGATGGTTGGTGAATAAACCGGTTCCAAGATATAGATTTTACATTCTAACAAC
>DNYO01000110.1 GCA_003506795.1 Deltaproteobacteria bacterium | reverse complement strand
TTACAGGTGCCGCTCTCGGAATTATACAGGTTCAACAGGGCGGAAGAGACAAAGGAACGTCTGGGGCTTCACAAGGAAGGGCCGCCGAAAAGAGCGACGCTGGCCCCGGCGAAAAGATTCATCATAAGCACCATCGGGATCTTCTGCCTCATGCTGGGTTTGACGGGACTCTTAGGCGGCAAGCCGAACATCTTCAGCTTCCTCTGGATCATCCTCGGGGGCGCCATCATCTGGGTCTTTCTGGCCAAGCCGGAAATGGAAAAGAGAAAGTCCGCAGCGAGCCCCGGAACCGGCAAGGACCCGGACGTATCTCTCACCTTCACCGGCAACGGCATCGTGATACGCAGATCCGACAGTGAACTTTCAAGGGATTGGCCGGAACTCATCGAATATAAAAAGATCAAACGGGGAGTCCACCTCTATTTCGTCGATGGAATCCAAATGTGGCTGCCCATCACCGTGTTCTACGGGGACGAAATGAAAATCCTTATGGAACTCATACAACGGAAGACAAGGATCAAAGGATAAGAGATCGGATTCGGACAAGACCCCCGGCCCCGGAACCCTTTTTACCTCTTCGGCGGCCTGGTTGACTCGAGTTCGGTTATTTCTTCTTCGATGTCGTTAATGGTCAGGCGCATCCTCGTGATGGAATTGATCCGGTCGCGGATGAAGGGGTCGTCGCAGGAGATGTTCTTGCCGCAGGTAAACTGATCGTAAACATATTCGCCGATGTCGGCATTGGCTTTTTGAATTGAACGCTGCAGTTTCGAGACATCGAGGTATTTCTTTTTGCCGATCGTGGCCCGCTTCTCAACGTTAAACGCGATGTCCTGAGCCGTCTCCTTCAAGGTTTTTAACCCCTCTTCGGTCCTCTTTCTGATGTCGTCTATGAGTGCCATCTATCCCTCCGTTCAATAAATTACTTGGTAATATTGCATCTTTTATTCTGAAAGGTCAAGAAGACAGGTAATGGGTAATAGGTTATGGGAAGACGTGATGTCTTTTGCCTATTACCTATTCCGTCTGCTACCGTTGGCCGTTGAGATTTTCATTGTTAAATGATTACCGCAAGAAAACTAATCATGAGAGTTAATGAAGTATTAAGAGCGGAAGTCTATCCATTGTATGCGAGGTCCGCGGGGGGCCTAATTCTCCGGTCAGCCACGCTACGGATCACACCCGTTAACCGCCTTCGGTTAAAGCGTAGTGTTGCGAGACCTGAAGGGTTCTCCTGACGACTCTTCAAATAGATCATCAGGTACTTCCTGAAGTCCGCAGAGCCAGTGGTTTTCAAAACATCGCAGACTTCAACTGGCAATCAATAGTGAATTGAACATTATAACGCTTGACGTTAAACGCAGACCGGTATAATATTTCACAGGCGGACAGGTGATAAAATCGTTTAAAGATAAAGACACCGAAAAGATATATAGTCGAGTGGGGTCAAACAAACTGCCACGGGATATCCAGCAGACAGCATTGAGAAAACTAAGAATGATCAATAATTCAAAAACAATTAACGACTTGAAAGTCCCGCCTGCCAATAGGCTGGAAAAGCTAAAAGGTGATCGGGAGGGACAGTTGAGTATAAGAATTAATGACCAGTGGCGGATTTGTTTCAAATGGCAAAACTCAGATGCCCATGAAGTCGAAATAACGGATTACCATTAGGGGGTAACCTTATGAAGAAACCACTGCACCCTGTGCATCCAGGCGAAGTCCTCTTAGAAGAGTTCCTCAAGCCGATTAATCTCAGTCAAAACAGGCTTTCTTTAGGCGTAGGCGTCCCTGCTCGGAGAATAAATGAAATTGTTCTTGGCAAAAGGAGCATCTCAGCTGATACTGCCTTGAGACTGGCAAGATTCTTCGGGGTGTCGGCAGAGTTTTGGTTGGGTCTGCAGGCCCAATATGACCTTGATATAACAGCCGAGGCCTTGGGAGAAAGATTGGAACGGGAAGTCAAAAAATACGCTGGCACATAAAAACTCCCCGGGGTGCGCCCGCAGCTTCCTGTAAGTGATAAGCAAGACAATCAGAGAAATATGCAATGTTTCATGTGGCAATAGCGTACATAATACAACAGATAATTGAATTATTTGCCGACCAGCGTTTTTAATAAAAAGTCGTGGAAGGCTATCTTGAGAGCGAGGGCGATGACGGCTGCCATAAAAATGCGGCGTAGCCAGAGGTTGTTTAGTTTGAGAGTGAAGTGCCCGCCGATGTACGCCCCGATAAACATGACGATACCCAGCAGAATGCCAAGTCTGTAATCCACAAGTCCTAGCCATGCAAAGATAACTGTGGCTGACAATGAGGAAACGACATTGACCAGCTTGGTGGTGGAGACAGCTTGCGTAAAGGTCATGCCGAAAAAAACGAGAAAGATAGCCGTAAGAAGTGTTATGTAGCCGCCACTGAAGAAGCCACCATAAATGCTCAAAATAAATGCCGCTGTGTAACCTGCGATGTCCATCCCGCGTGACGTCCGGCACTTCTCGGGAGGAGCTATTCCAGTGTTTGGCTTAAACACCGAAAACAACACTACCGCAATCATAAGCACCGAAACAACAGTCGGTAGGACCTGTGAAGGAACCACCAGAAGTGCCAACGCACCCAGAATTGAACCAAGAAAGGATACAATAATGAGAAACGGTGCACGACTGCGGTCAATTACACCCTTACCCCGAAAAGATAGTGTGCCGCCCGCACTCATTAAAACAAGGGCCAGCATGTTCGTCGCAACGGCCGACTTGGGTTCGATTCCGAACAGCAGCATTGCAGGGACCGTAATAAGCGAAGTACTGCCGGTTACCACACTGACAACGCTCGTAAGGAAGAAAATGCTAACAAGGGCGGAGAACTCCAGACGAGTCAGACAGGAAGGTAGAATTGTAATTTTGAATAACTCTTCCAATGTTCTTCGCCCCCGGTTGTTTCCGCTATTCTAAAGACACGGGTCTTTTTCTGTAGAGGTCATTCTTCAGCCTGGTATCCGTCCGCTGATGGGGATTGGGAATCGATTTTTTCGCATCCACCCACTCTGCCCATTTGAAATTGTCCAGCACTTTGACCTGGTAACTTTCTTCAAGGGGACGGTTGAAGACGTCGTTTATGTGTTTCCATTGATAGTAGCGCATTTGATCGACCTGATAGGGTGTTTGTTTTCCGTCAGCCTTCTTGACTACCCTTTTCAAATTCATTACCTCTTCCATATTTACCTGTGGCGTCCAGGATATCTTCCCAGGCAGGACAACGGGCTCGTCCGGGATATTACTAATTCCTTGCTTCCAGGTAGCGAGGACGGCAATACCCGTGTCCTCACGGTACAGGATTATCGCGTGGCCGTATTTCTTGTCCTTGAAGAACCCGAGGTTTCCGTACTGCATGCGGGCGCCGGTGAGAAAAGCGATGGCATCGGACCAGCACGGAGAAGTCCCCGATATCCCCCACAGAACGCTTCTGTCGATTATGCCGTCGGGAAAGAGTATGCCAAATGCCACCTTCGCGCTGGCGGCGGCGTGGCTCAATCCTTCGCAGTCATGGCCGTGAAATTTCACGATATCCTTCATGGTGACGGCATATGTGTACGGGTAGTATCGCCCCTGTGTTCCCCGCGTGGCGAGGATCTCGAAGACGGGCGAGTAGGGTTTGGCAACCATGGGGGCGTACCACGTGGGAGCGCGGTCAGGCTGATCCACCCCTGTTTCTATGAATATGTCAACTCCCTGTCTGTATGCGGGTTCACCGGACCAGGCGGGAACTCCGGCAAGCAAAGCGACCACAAGGAACAAGAGAAATGTGACCCCCCTCATGCCGACCGATTCTTTGCGGACTCTTATGATACCTTTCTCGTTCTCTGGAAACACGTTTCTTTCAAGACAACTGCCTTTCATGAGACACCTCCGGATCAGTTTTATTGTTTGAATCCAAATACGATTCAGTCGCGGCTGTTTGCCGGCGACGTGATGTCCCTACGATTCCACATAACGCAGTCTTCTCAGTTTTATCACCACGTGGACATCTCCTCCCTCTTCGAGGGAGAGTTCATCAAAGGCGCTGGCGGGTAACTCGGCAAGGAGCCCGTTCTTTCCGATGGATACCCTGACCCTTACGTTTGAACCGTGACGCGAGATCTCCTCCGCCTTTCCGGTGAAGCGGTTCAGGGCCGGACCCGGCGGTTTCACGTCAGATATGTAGATGTCGTCCGGCGGTATGGCTATCTTCCTGATATTGCCCCCGTCGTAGGGGAGGACCATCGTCATCTCATCGGAGACAACCTCCACGAGGCCGGACGTGAGGATTCGAGACCGGTCACACTCTATAATGTTGGGCATTCCGACGAATTCGGAGACAAACTCGTTCCGGGGATCGAAGAAAAAGTCCCTGGGGGTAGATACCTGCTCGATCCTCCCATGGGACATAAGGGCTATCCTGTCGGCGATCTCTTCTGCTTCCCTGAGATCGTGCGTCACGTACACCGTCGTCATCTCCAGTTTCTTAAGGAGGGGAACAAGCTCGGTTCTTAGGTATTTGGCCGTCTGGTGATCGAGGCTTGCGGTTGGTTCGTCGAGGAGGAGTACTTTCGGTGATGGCGCAAGGGAGCGAGCGAGAGCGACACGCTTTTTCTCGCCGCCGGAGAGCGTATGGGGATAACGGTGTATAAGGTGTTTTATGTGCACCATCTCCATCAACGACGAAACCCGCTCGTCTGCCGCATTTTTCTCAATTCCTGCGGCACTGAGGCCAAAGGTGATGTTTGCCTCCACGGTCATGTGCGGGAAGAGGGCAAGACCCTGGAACAGGTAGCCCACACCCCTTCTTCTCGGCGATACCTTGTCTACGTTCACGCCATCGATAAGCACGCTGCCTTTGTAACCCACTACCCCGGCAATAACATTCAGCAGGGTTGTCTTCCCGGCGCCCGTTGTTCCCACAATAACAAGGATCTCGTTGTCCATGATCCTGAGATCTACATTCCGGCAGATGTGCCTGCTCATATTAACGAGTTCGATATCAGGCATGGTTGCTCCATTTGCCGATCATGTATTTTTCCATGATGACAAAGACCCTTTCAAAGAGAAGGCACATGACGGAAAGGACTATGAGGCATACCATGATGATATCGACCCTGACCAGGCTTTCGGCCTGCATGAGCAGGGCGCCTATGCCAGTCGGGATAGCGACCATCTCCGCGGCTATGAGGACCCGCCACGACATCCCGGCCTCCAGTCTCAAACCCGTGAAGATATTGGGAAGTGCCAGGGGTATGATAACCTTGCAGAGTATCCTCATGTTTGAAGCTCCGAGAGTTTCCGCCGCCTGTATGTACCTTTTGTCGACATTCCGGATCCCTGTGACCGTATTGTATACCACCGGAAAAAAGGAGCATATGAATATGATGGTGATGGGCAGCATTTCGTTTATGCCTATCCACAGCATCAGAAGAGGCAGCCACCCGAGGGCCGGGATTGGGTACAGGAGGCTGATTATGGGGTTGAGGGCCCTGTTGATAACGCTGCGCCAGCCCATGATAACCCCCACAATGATACCCGCTATGGAACCGCTGCAAAGACCGATCAGGACACGAACCAGGCTGCTCGCAAAGTTCTTTCCCAGAACCCCGTTGGCTGTAAGGTGATAAAACTCCTTTACCACCGTTGAAAAGGGCGGGAAGAAGAACTGCCCCGGAAAAAGATCGAAGCGGCCGACGATCTCCCATACCATTATGAACACGGCAACCGGCAGGGCACCCCAGGCGGACTGAAGACGCCCGGATTCGTTATTCATTTGGAGAACCTCAGATCAAGAATATCGCTAGCTTTGAAATCATTCCTTATGTAGCCCTGTTTCCTGGCAAAATCTATGGATCTCTGAACCTCCACCGGGTCAATCGTGAAAGAATGTTCTATCCTTCCCATGGATCTCAGCACCGTCTCAGGGGTCACCTTGAGTTTCTGCGCACCTTCGGGGGCATCGGACGGGGAGCTCCTGTCGCCCGTGATCTGCAACTGTTTCGACATAATGGATGCAGCTTCCCGAGGGTTCTTCTTTATCCACTCGATGGACCTGCCGGTGATCCTTACGAGCTTTCTGACGACCTCGGGATGGTTCTTTATGAGCTCCTCCCGGACGATGAGAACACTGCCCTGCATGCCCGGCCACACATCCTGGCTGGTGAGGAGCATCTTGAATCCGGCGTCTTCGGCCATTGCCGGCCAGTGTTCACAGTTAAAGAAAGCATCGAGCTTTCCCATCCGGATGGCCAGAATCTGTGTCGCCGGGTTCATCCGCTGGATCTTGTTCAATACTTTATCCCTGTCGAGGTTGTATTGTTCTATGGTCTTATGGACGATCGCATCCGCCGGGCCGCCTACCTTGTTGCATCCTATGCGGATCTCCGGCTTCTCAAGGTCCGCAATGGTCTTTATCCTGGCCGGATTAACCGCCAGACCGTAGCCATGCCTGTGCAGTCCCGCAACTACCTTGATCGGCACCTTGGCGTTGGCATAGGAGGTGATTGCAGGCAGAAGGCATATGTACGCCGCCTGAATATCACCGCGCCCCAGAGCAGAAGCCAGGGCCATTCCGGTGACGTAACTGTAGGAAGTCGGTTTCAATCCCTCCTCTTCAAACCATCCTTTGTGTTGAGCTACATAGAAACTCGTGGCATGGTCGGTAAACTCGACGGCGATGTTGATGGGAAAGTCTTCCTTCGCGAAGGTGGTAGAACCTGTCAGGCATATCAACACGTAAACCAGACAAAACATCTTAAGATATCTCATGATCGCTAACCTCCCGTAGTCATCATCGCTGGATGACGCATTCGTTGAAAGTTTCTGTACTATGTTAGTGAATACCTCGCACCCGTAACGATTGAAGGTATTTCAACTATGATTTCTCGAGATACACATCGATATATATTACAGATAATAACGATGGTTATATACCACGATATATAGAGGTAGTCAATATGGTCTTTTCTAGTGATGTGTTTAGGGATAGACGGAATCTTAGCAAGATTATATTCGTTTTAAGTGGTAATCTATTATTTTCTATAGAACGTTGGATGCCCGCTTTGTAGGTGCTATACGTAACATATCCTGCTTTTCTTCGTGATATTGGTTAGTTACACCATGTTTTCCTTTACCCGTTTTTCGGGTGGTTCAAAATCATCTTTACCATGGATCTGGGTCCGTTGCAATACCACTTCAATGGCCTTGTAATAGTCCCGCTGGACCTTAAGGTCTGCTACCCGGCAGTACCGTTGTGTCGTAGTGATCTGGCCGTGGCCGAGAAGGTCCTGGATGGTGACAAGGGCGGCATCGGCGTTAAGGAGTTGCGTCGCCATCGTATGCCTGAGCTGGTGGCAGGATACCTTCACCCTGCTCTTGCGTGCGTAGTGCTCGATCCTCTTCTGGATCCCGCGCACAGATATGGGGCTGCCTTTCATGGGTCCTTTCTGCACCAGGAACAACCCCTTGGCTTTCGATGACCGTCTTTTCAGGTACGCCTCAAGCGCTGTTCGGGCATCCTCGCTCAGGTACACGACCCTGTCCTTGCCACCTTTACCGTTAAATACAAAGATCTGCCTCCTCCGGCAGTCTATGGCATCCACGGTGAGACGGGCAACCTCCTCCACCCTGAGACCGCACCGCAGCATGAGCATGAACATCGCCCTGTCCCTCGGGTCGGTGATAACGGCAAAGAGCACCCCGATCTGATCGTCCTTGAGATGCCGGGGCAACGGTTTGGGCAGGCGGATCGAGACCCTGGTGACGGGATTGTCCATCCGTATTCCCTCTTCGTCGATGAGATAGTCGAAGAAGAGGCGTATGGCCTGGAGGTGACAGGTGATGGTCTTCGGCTTCAGACCCTTTCTCAGGAGACGGTCAACGTAGGCCGCCATGTCCCTGCGGGTCACCTCTGCCGGCGGAACCTTGAGCCACCCCGTGAAGTGGCCCACGATATTCATGTAGTTCTTCACCGTATGAAGGGAACAGTTCCTTCTCTTCAGGGCTCTGCGGTACCGGTCAATAATCTCCATCGACACCTCCCTTCTCGATGACGGCCATGGCACGGAAGTACTCCTCCTCGCGTGTCCTGTCGGTGAGCCTTGCATAGCGCCTCGTCACCTCGATGTCCTGGTGGCCCATGAGCTGCTGGAGGCATTCCAGGCGCATACCTGCGTTGAGAAGCTCGCTTGCGAAGGTGTGGCGGAGATAGTGGACCGTGTAGCCCTTGTGTTCGAGCCCTGCTTTCTTCAGATACTTGAAGAAGAGCGTTCTTGCGGTGCTGTAGCACATACCGCTGCTGCACCGGGTGTAAAAGACGTGCTCCTTGCCTGTGTCTCTCTGCGCGAGCCAGCGCTTCAAGGCAAAGAGGGCGTCGTCGCTTAAGTAGACCACGCGCCCCATGCTGTTCTTCTCCCCCTCGAAGAGATGGACCTTCCGGTCCCCGATGTCGATGTCATCGACTGTAAGGCCGAGGGCCTCGCCGATCCTGATCCCGGTCCTTAAGAGGAGAAGGATGAGGGCGCGGTCCCTGATGCTGTCGATAACGGCTATGAGCTTTCTCACATCGAAAGGGTTCATGGCCCTGGGAAGGGTATCGGGGAGCTTCAGCCTGATCCGTTTCTTGAGGCATGACCCCGGGATGAGGTCCTGCTCGATGAGGAAGTGGAGGAAGGCGATGATTGAGGCCACCCTGGTCCTTACGGACGAGATGTACAGGCCCCGGTCCTGCTCCTGTTCGATGAAGGCCTCGAGGTCGGCGCGCTCAATGTCCCTAAGATCGGTCTTGCCTGACTTCCCGTAGAAGTCGAGGAAGAACATGATCGAGGTAAAGGCGCTGTCGATCGTCCGGGCCTTGTGGTTCACCCTCAGTTTGTGGCGCATGTAGTTCTCGAGATGCTCTTTTCCCGGTATCTCCATGCGGGCGAGCCTCCTGAGGACCCTGTCGGTATGGGCCTGTGGTGAAAACCGGTCGCGTACCGCCTCGTAGTTGCCGCTTGGTCTTCTTAGAATGGGGATCTTGTGGGCCATATCTCCTCCTTTTTCTTTTGAAGGAAAAGCAGATTAGATGATGGCCCCGGTGGGTTTAAAGGTCAATCAATTTTGTTACGTATAGGTAGGTGTAACGGTGAGTTCATAG
>DNYO01000179.1 GCA_003506795.1 Deltaproteobacteria bacterium | reverse complement strand
AATTACGACGTTCCGCGCGATGATGAGTATTACGTGCACAGGATAGGCAGAACGGCACGGATGGGAAAGGCGGGACATGCCTTCACTCTCGTGCTGCCCACGGAGATGGGGAAGTTAAGGGACATACAGACCTATGCGAAGACAACGATAAAACGCCATGCCCCGCTTTCTCCCGAGGACGAATTCACCGTACCGGTAAAGGTCTTGAATAAACGCCGGATTACGTATAAACCGTCAAACAGGGGACATTTCAAACGGTCCTAAAGAGGGGGGAAGATGCTGGTAGGAAAACTTTCCACGGGCGTTCGCGAACGCCTTGTCGTAGAGATTCTGGACAAGTTCAAGGGCACACGATCCATCGATTGCAGAATTTACAAGGTATTGACTGACGGTGAACTGATGGCGACACCGGACGGAGTTACCATCAGCCCCGATCAGGTCACAAGCCTTGTAGACCTTCTCAACGAAGCGATGAAAAAAGCCAGGGAAAAGGCGGCGGCTGAGGCCTGATCCTTCAGGTGTCGACCGGCACCGCCAACCGGCGGGTCGTCATTCCCCCCGGGATCATGATTTTTTCAGCATGATCCTCGCATCGGCAACAGTGCATCTTTTCCATGAACACAAGACGGGGTTGAGGTCAACCGAATCGATTGTGTCGCCTATCTCCTCAATAAGGATTGAGAAGGTAGTGACAAGCGCGGTAAGGGCCGCCATGTCAGGCGGCCTCGACCCTCTGTACCCCGTGAAGAGCACCTTTCCCTTGAGACCGCCAACCATTGAAGAGACGTCCCGTTCGGTAATGGGCGCCATTCTCAGGGCTACATCGCCATAGATCTCCGCCATGGTGCCGCCGAGGCCCATAAGGATGACGGGGCCGAACTGGCGGTCGATCTTTGCACCGATGATCACCTCGATGCCTTCCAGCTGTTCTTCAACGAGCAGGCCTTCGAAGCCCTCTGTTTTAGACAGGCGCGAAAAGGTCTCTTCCAGACCTTCCCTGTTCGCGAGACCCGTCACGACCCCGCCGATATCGGATTTGTGGATGACCGCGGGTGACACTACTTTGGCAACGACGGGGTACCCCGTGACGCTCGCGATCTGCCCGGCCTCTTGAGGTGTTCTTGCCAATCCGCCCCGGGGGACATCAAGGCCGGCGAGGCCGAAGAACCTTTTTGCCTGAGGTTCCATGACCCAGCCATGTTCCCGGGCATCGGCAAGGATGTCCTGCATTTCACGGGTTAGCATGACCTGTGCCTCTTCAGTGCCTCGGCCATGTGGACGGCGTCTTCCACGGAATGTGCAACGGGCACATCATTCAGCATGAAACCTTCGATGAGCATCCAGTATTTTTCAACGTGGGGAACATAAGCGATAATTGGTTTTTTCTCCTGTTGATAGATCATACCGATCCGGGCTCCGAGATCCGTGCTTATACCCGGAAGATAAGGCAACAGAAGGGCGATGATGCAGTCGATGTCCTGCCTCCTGCTGAGGTAGCGCAAGACGGCCGCAAAGTCGTCGTCCACGGAACTGCCCGTCAAGTCGATGGGATTCCTGAAGGAGGCTATATCCTGTATGACCGGGGAGACCTGGCCGCGCAACTCGCCCTGCGCGGTCTCATCGAGCCCGGGTACCATAAGACCGTGGGCGGCGCACGCATCGACGCAGAGGGCCCCGTGTCCGCCGCTGCCGGTCACAACGGCCACCCTGCCTTCGATAGATCCGGGGTAACAGCTTAAGGCCTCGGCAAAGGAGATGAGCTCGAACTCGTCCGTTGCTTCCACGATACCATACTGGGACATTACCGATGAAAAGACCGCGTAATCGCCCGCCATGGAAGCGGTGTGGCTCTTCACGGCCCTTGTCCCCTCCGATGTCTTGCCTGTCTTCATGATGATGATCGGCTTGGGACACTCACCCGCCGCCATAACGAACTGCCGGCCTTCATTTTCATCGAAGCCCTCCACGTAAAAAGTTATAACGGCGGTCCCGGGGTCCTCGGAAAAGTACCTGATGAGGTCGATTTCTCTCACCATTGCCTTGTTGCCGATACTTACGGCGGCTGAAACACCCACGCCTTCAGCCGCGCATTTTACCATGTGGTCCACAAGGACGCCGCCGCTCTGGCTCACCAGTGCCACCTTGCCCTGCTCGGGTCTCACGATCCGCTCGCTGGGGATGAAGAAGGTGTCGAGATGGGGAGGAGAGTAAATACCCAGGCAGTTGGGGCCCACGAAGGGAAAGCCGCCTTCCGTCGCGATGGCCCTGACGCGGTCCTGGAGATCTTTGCGGCCTGTTTCCGCGAATCCCCCGGATATGATTATCCCCGCTCCTGCCCCGGCCTGTACACATTCGGACAGTACATCGGGCACGAGGTGCGCCTTTGTGGCGATCACAGCCAGGTCAACCGGCCCGGGTACATGGGATATGCTTTCATAGACCTTTTCGCCGCGCAGCTCACCTCCACGGTTGTTCACGGCAAAGACCCTTACCCGTTGTCTTAAGTTGTTTTTGTTGAAGATGACGTTTGCGGGATGGGATTCATTTGTGAGGGATACACCTATGACGGCCATTGTCTTCGGTTGAAAGAGCTTCAAGAGATCCATGACTTCTCTTTTCACCTTAAGCTGTTACGTGCGTTCCTCGGTGTTGCCTGCTGTCGTAAGGGTTTCCTGACAAGGATATCACAGGCAATGTCATTCGACAAGAACGGTCACGGGAAGCACAGCCGGGAGCCCGCGTCACGCAAAGGTATGAGCGGATCACAAGCTTACTGATGATTCAGTGCTGTTTCCGTTCTTGCGCAGTTCCTTCAGAATGTCCCTGTATCCTATTTCCTTGTTGGACAGCATGGTAAGGGCCCGGATGACCCTGTTCCTTCGGTAAAAAAACGATGGCGCCGTATAAAAGATGTCGGAGCACAACCTGGCGTAGGTGAAGTCCTTGATGATGTTTCTCGTTACAATCTTTGTATATGCCCGCGACAATCGACCCTGCTTCTGAAGCTCGTCGAAGACCGTCTGCGCCGCGATGGTGCCGCTCAACACGGCATAATATATGCCCTCGCCGCTGAAAGGATCGGCAAGACGGGCAGAGTCTCCGACAAGCAAGATCCGGCGCGTGTTCAATGGGCCTGAGTTCCTGGTGTATGGTATGAACCATCCCCGCCGGTCACTCTCGCAGCCTTCCTTGAGAAAACTGAATCGCGACGTGAACTGGCGGTACAGGGATGTTATTCCGGGCATGTGGATCCGTGTCGTGCCTATGCCGACGGAAAAATGATCTTTTTTCGGGAAAATCCACCCGTATCCTTTGGGTATGAATCCGAAGCCGAAGATCGACCTGTCACCGTATTCCTCGAGAACACCCCTGTCGCGGGGATAGACCTCCACCTCGAAACCCAGCCCGCCCGGCTCTTTCGCCAGGCCGGCAGTCCCGGCGACAACGCTTCGCGCCCCATCGGCGCCCACAACGATGGAGGCGGTGATCATGTCACCGCCGTCCGTGGAGACCGTGACGTACTCCTTTGACTCCTTTACGGAAACGACCCGTGTTTTTTCGGCAAGGATTGTTCCCGCATCGACGGCCCGCCTGACAAGGTAGTTGTCGAAGTCCTTTCGTGATACCATTTCGACCGCCATGCCGTCGGGATAAAACGTGCGATCTTCGCTCTCATCACGGGAGAAAAAGGTGATACCCCGGACGACCCGTTCAACCATGGTATTGTGATCGAAATCGAAAAGATGCCTGATGGCCGGAGAAAGAGCCCCACCGCATGCCTTATTGCGCGGAAGCGATTCCTTCTCGATAAGGAGCGTCTTCAAACCTTTACGTGCGCTGTTGCGGGCGAATGTCGACCCGCCCGGACCTGCGCCAATGATTACACAGTCGTATCGATCCATAGCGAACAATAATGTGACGGAGGCCGGAACGACCCCGTTCCTGTGTATCGATTATAGTGTAGCGACCGTTCTTTTTCAAGAGATTCGTCTTTATATAGCCCCGGTTATATTAATCTGTCGTTCTGTTTTCTTATGTCGTCGAGATGCTGACGCATACTACAGAAATGTATGTATCCTGACACATACGTCAGTTACATTCTGTCGCATGCGATAGGATACGGTACCCCTGTTTGAGATATACGTTGGATAATATTAAAGAATCACCTATGGCACACCCTTTGCTTCATTCTATGATACGGATGACGGTCGTAATGGTGCCCGGGTTGTGTCGGGCTGGCAGGACCGGAAAATTGACGAGGGTTTCTTTTCGGCGTGTTTGACGATTGCGTTTCTCGAGCAGGAGGTTATCATGGCAAGAGAGTGGTCACTTCAAACAGTCACTAACCTGAAATTCAGAGAGCTGGAAAAAACATTAATTGAGATCTTCGGTTGCATCCCGGTGGACTATAAACGGGTTATCAAACTCGATATCAGGAGAGGGACACCGATGGTTCAAGTGGAACCCAACCTCGGCATGCAGGAAAAAAGCATCGTCGAGATCTTCGGCTGTATGCCCGCCGACAAACATGTAATCGAATTTGACGTGGACAGGAAAAAGAAGATCGTTGTCAAAGTCATTCGGGCGGACAGCGAATTTTTGAAGCACAGTGCGCCTTGCGCATAATTGTGTGAAAAGCTTCACATAACTCATTGACAAAGGCAGCCTCGTTCCGTTAGAATTGTGTGCCAAGATTGGTCGCCGATAAAAGTCTGACTTGGCAATCCCACACATACTGACCCCGCATCGCCGGCATGATAAGGACGGGGTGAATAAGGAGTGAAGATGACAGATATACGAGACGGTAATGGTTTAGCAGCCGCCGAAAAGCTCTATACCCAGTACGGGTCGAGGGCAAGAGAATTGAAGGCCTCGGGCAAGAAAGTAATCGGGTACCTGTCCGCGCTTGGTCCGGTAGAGATCATGACAGCGGCGGGGGTCCTCCCGATCAGGCTCAAAGGCAACGTTTCCGAAGCTATCTCCAAAGGTGATGCGTACATGGAAACTATCGTGTGTCCCTTTGTGCGTAATGTCTTCGATCTGGCCGTCAAGGGCAAATATGATTTTCTCGATGGCATGCTACTTCCTCATCAGTGTGACTCTATCGACCGCACGAATGAGACCTGGAGCTACACCCTGGGGCTTCCCTACTGGCATTTCCTCAATGTTCCCCACGTGACCGACGACCCGTCGATCGCCTTTATGAAAGAGATTCTCCGGATCTTTGTCAAGACCCTGGAAAAATTCACGGGCAAGGCGATCACCGATCAAGCCATAGCTGATGCGGTAAAGGCCCATAACAACAATAGAAAGCTCATGAGAGAGCTTTATGATCTCAGAAAATCCAATCCTCCCCTTATCTCCGGTTCTGAGATGATGAAGGTCCTCGTGGCG
>DNYO01000220.1 GCA_003506795.1 Deltaproteobacteria bacterium | reverse complement strand
CGGCTTCATCTTGGGGTTCCAGCGTTTTGTCTGGTGCCCGAAGTGAACACCAGCTTCCAGCAACTGCTTGATGGTAAGGTTTGACATTTTTCCTCCTGGTTTTTTGTCCTCCGCCTTTCGCACCTTAACGGCAGACAGCCATCTGCACCCTGACGTTAATTGAAAGACGTGCGAATTTAATCGAGATGTTAAAATACCATATGATTACGTATATTTCAAGAAAAAATGCCCTTCGCGGCCACTCTACCGGCAATATTCGGATATGTCTCTTACGATTGCCTGCAGATACGTTTTTCCGCCAAGGTCAAGGGAGTTAAGGCTGATCTGTGCGTCAAAATCAGTTCCGTCCAACCTCCTGTGCCGCCAGCTAAAGAACTGAGGTATGCCCCGATAGGCGGCTTTAATCGTTTCAAGCGTCTTCTCCTTTGAGTCCCTTCCGTCAGGCTGGACGGGCGGAGAAAACCGGTGCGGTGATTGTCCGATAATGTCCTCTTTGCTGCAGCCGAACATGGTCAGGGTCTTCCGGTTGCATTCAATGAAATGATCGCCGTCTACGAGAAGAATGGCATCGTTGGCATTGTCGAAGATGGCGTGAAACCATCTTTCACTGTCTATGAGTGCGTCCGATGCCAGCTTGCGCTCGGTGACGTCTCTCAGATATGCCAGTGTCACCGGTTCGTTGCGGAATGTCGTGCCCGTCGCCGACACCTCTACGTAGATGACGGAGCCGTCCTTCCTTCTACCCTTAAACTCATACTTATCGGGTACGTCTTCCCCCCGCTGTCTCCTTTCGTTCAGTTCCTGAACTCTGTCAAGGTCGTCGGGATGGATGGTCTTCTCATGTGTCTGGCCGATTACCTCATCGGGCGAATCAAATCCGAATATCTCGCAGAATCGCTGATTCACGAAGAGATGGACGTTGCCTTTTACGATGGCGACGCCATCGCTGGAGTATTCGATCGCCGTCCGGTACCGTTCCTCCGATTCCTTCAGTCTTTCCTCGGCCTCCCTTTGTGCGGTGATGTCTCTGACCGACTGAATGACCCCGGTGATATTCCCGTCTAGATCGTATATGGGGCTTGCCTTCGCCCATATATAGATGGGTTTGCCGCGCATTACGAGGGGTTCGAGCGGTTCGGCGACGAGGCGGTCCATTTCCTTGGTGATGAAGGAATATCTCTTTTCCGCGTCCCTGTCGGGTTTCAGGACAAAATCAGCAAGAAGAGGTTGGCGCTGTCCGTAGAAAGGAATCGAATACTCGTAGTCCCCCTTTCCCAGAATATCGATGGCCTTGACTCCCGACAGGTCTTCCATGGCCCTGTTCCAGGCTATCACCCTGCTTTCCCTGTCAATGGCGAAGGTGGCGTCGGGAAGGAAATTGATGATATCACCGAGACGGCGCTCGGTTTCAACGAGGGCGTCCTTTACCTTCCTGTATTCGGTGACGTCCTGAACCACAGCCAGGATGGTGTTTTCACCGCCAGAGGAGTGGGGCACTATATTGACGAGGGCGCTAAAGGTCTTGCCGTTCTTGCGCTTCAGCTCGACGAGGTAATTGCGCAGGGAGCCTTTATTTTTGAGGTGTTGCAGAAGAAGATGTCTGTCCTGGGAGCTCGCATAAAAATCCCTGGTGCGCATGTTGGAAATCTCCGCCTTTGTGTACCCCGTCATTCTCTGAAGTACGGAATTATAGGATATTATCCTGCCGTCGGGCGTATTGATGCATATCCCGACGGGGATATTTTCAAAGAGCGTGCGGTAGCGGTCGTCGCTCCTGCTCAAAGCCTCCTCAATATGTTTTTCCTCGGTGGTATCGAAAATCAGCGCATACACGCCCTCTATCTGAAAACCCGGTCCGGCGCAGGGTATTACCCTGGTTTTGAGGTGGCGGACAATACCTGTCCTGTCAGTTACTTCCTGTTCGAAGACCACCGTCTCGCCCATCAACGATCTCTGGATATAACCCTGGACGATGGACCACTCCGCCGGGCCGACGACCTCTTTGACCTCTTTCCCGTAAATATCTTCCCGCACCTTTCCATACCACGATTCATAGGTCTTGTTTACGAACCTGTAGCGAAAGCCGCTGTCTATATATACGATCGATATCGGAAGAGAGTCGGCTATGAGACGGAGCTTTTCGTCGTCCGTTCCTGCATCCCTGTGTTCCTTGTCGTTTGCGGCTGAATGTGAATTTCCTGCCGGACTACGCAGGAGACTGTTGTGGGGAAGATCTCTCATGCTCAATGCACCTCTTTAACAGGTCTTATCGCCGGATTGCCATTCTCGGTGGACATGCAATAAAGCCCGACCGGGTAGCAGAGAGCATAACAGAGCAAGCACAGTATGAAGACGATGACAGTTTATTGTGGTATCGGGCTTACAGTCCTAATCCTGTACTATGCCATTATAATAGCATGATTTTTGATTATTGGGAAAGTAATTAAAGAGTGGTGACGGGTGATGGGCGGTCACCTCCCGTGTGGCGTCACACATTGCCTTGAAATACCGGGGGTTGTGTGGTATGTTGACGAAAACCTAAGGAGGATCATATGCCATCCCTTTCCAAAAAGACGGAATTAAAAAGAAAAAGAAAGAAAGCCGCACAGAACCCGAAGAGAAAGAAAACCATGTCCAAAGCGTCTACCCCGGCGTTCGCCGTCCACGTAGACAAGGAATGAGTGAAAGGCCCCTGAGATATGAAATAGGGCCGATACGGCCGCCCAATGAAGCCTACAGCCTTCTTGTTCGCTTCACGAGAAACTGCCCCTGGAACAAGTGTCTCTTTTGCCAGGTATACAAGGGAAAGCGTTTTGAAAAGCGTTCCCTGGATGAAATCAAGTCGGATATCGATACCGTCAAGGCCATCCACGACGACATCAGGGAATTGTCGCGGGAAAAAGGCTTTTCAGGCAAGATAACCGATTCGCTGGTCGAGGGGGTATTTGACAGTCACATTATAAATGAAGGCTATAAGTCCGTGGCCGTATGGATGTATTTCGGCTGCAAGCACGTCTTTATACAGGACGCGAATTCCCTTGCGATGAAGGCCGATGTTTTCATAGATGCCTTGAAGTATTTGAAGGAGACTTTCCCGAGTATCGATCGGGTGACGTCCTATGCGCGCTCCCGCACTATCGCAAAAAGCATATCGGCTGAAAACCTGAAAAAGTTGAAAAAGGCCGGCCTGACGAGACTTCACGTAGGTCTGGAATCCGGCCACGATCCGCTCTTGCAGTATATGAACAAGGGTGTAACGAGAGATGACCACATCCTCTGCGGCAGGAAGGTCAAGGACGCCGGCATCGAGCTTTCCGAATACGTCGTCCTTGGCATGGGTGGTAAGCAATGGTGGAGAGAACACGCTCTTGATACCGCCGATGTGCTGAATCATATCGACCCGGATTTTATCAGGTTCCGTACCTTGAAGGTGCTGAGGACCATGCCGTTGTATGAAAAATTTGAAACCGGTGACTTCCTGCTCCCTGATGAAGAGGACATTCTCAGGGAAGAGAGACTCCTTATCTCCAGGCTGGAGGGGATTACGAGCCACGTCAAGAGTGATCACATCCTCAACCTCCTCGAAGAGATTGACGGCAGACTGCCTTCCGACAAGAAGAAATTCCTTGAAACCATTGACCGCTACTTCAATCTGTCACAGGAACAGAGGCTCGTGTACCGCTTCGGAAGACGTTCTGGTGTTTACAGGAATCTCGATGACTTGAGCGACGAACTTACCAGCTTTCGTATAAAGAAATCCATCCGGGAAATGGAAGAAAAGGAACCTGGCAGTGTCGAAAGGGCCATTTCCCTGTTTCTCGAAAACTACATTTAGATACCCGCCGCTGTTTCTGTTTTCTTGACAATTTATCATGTAAATGAGAGTATTTTCAGCATTGACGGGGTAGGGGCGTCATAAGAAATCACTCAGGCATGTCAGCCATAAGGCTGCGGAATCGCCTGCGTCATAAATCAATTATGACTTTTCGGGGAAAACTTCTTCTTGTATTTTCACTAATCGGTTCATCGGGTGTCTTCCTGTCCTCTTTGCTGACATACAAATCGGCAAGCAGGCGGCTCCAATCGATGACAAGGAATGAGATAGAGCGGACTGCGGCGCTTATTGCAAAGCAGAGCGAGACCGCTCTTGATATTTTCAGGTCCGATATCCGGTTGCTGGCGAAGAGGACGGAAATCCGGCAGGCCGCGCTTTTCCCCGATGATCCTTCAACCCGTGACAGGGCATGCAGGCATTTTCAGGACATCGTAAAAGAAGTGAAGGTATACCAATCGATAAACCTTCACGACCGTGATGCCCGGTGCATTGCTTCATCCTTCCCGGACCGTGTGGGGCATGAGAGCATGCAGCATGAGGTTGCCGGCCGGCCCGACTTTCGCGATGCCATGAAAGGGCAGACTGTTGTGTCGCAGATATTTCTCAGCCGTGGAACCGGTCGGCCGGTTATCGTGATTTGTGTGCCCGTCAGGGACAGCGGCACTGTCGTCGCAGTTGTCAGGGCGGCTATAGATCTTGACTATTTCAACGATTATGTCCTCAGTCCCCAGCAATACATTCACGGCGGCAAGGCATACCTCTTTGACCCGAAGCTGGACAGGAAGGTTCCTGAAGGGTGGGAGGCCCACAATGTCATTGAGGCCGAGGCTTACAGGCAGCCGGATATACCCATCCCGCCGGATCTGTTGTCGCAGCCCCGGGGTTTTGTCCGGTACGAGGCGGCGGCGGGCGCTCAACTGGCGGCTTTCCGGAGAACTACCCAGCCCGAATGGTTTTTTGTCGTTGAGAAATCACAGAAGGAGGCCCTTAAGCCGATCCGTGATATGGGACATGTGACGGCAGCCACTCTGGTCTCCATGCTTGCTGCCGTATCGGCGGGCGTTCTTGCCGTAGCACATCCTCTTTTGAAAAGGCTCGGTCGATGCATGGATCTGGCCGGCGAGCTCGAAGCGGGCCGCCTTCATCACCGAATGGAGATCAAGGGCACCGATGAGGTCGCCCGCCTGGGCAGAGGGCTCAACACCATGGCACAGAGTCTCGAAGAGAGCCACGCGGCGCTCGAAGAGGCGGAGCGGATGTACAGGGGGATCTTTGAGAACGCCGTGGAAGGTATATTCGTCGCCAGTCCCGACGGACGTCTGCTAAATGTCAATCCGGCTTTCACGCGCCTTCTCGGTTACGATCTGCCCGCGCAGATCCTGGGGACGAACATTACAGACCATTATCCTGAAAACACGGGCGTCCTTCTTCTCGAAGAACTGCACGCAAAGGGCATCACCAGGGATTTTGAGATTGTCTTTACGAGGCGCGACGGGACCCGGAGGATAGGTACCACTTACGCGCGCGCAGATCGCGATGAGAACGGGAAATTTGTTAGGATCCAGGGTTTGCTGAATGATATTACCGAACAGAAGGAGATCGAAAAGGAGCGCCGACGGGCGGAGGAGGCGCAGAGAAGGTTTGTCGAAGCCCAGTTGGAAACACTGAGATACCAGATCAATCCCCATTTTCTTTTCAATGTGCTCAATTCACTCGATGCCCTTTCGAAAACCGATCCCGGGCGGATCGCGGAGCTTATCAGGCAGCTTTCCCGTTACCTGCGTTCTACTCTTTCCTCCAGGGAATCGGGCATGGTTTCCCTTGCCCGGGAGATGAGCGTTATCGAAAGCTATCTCAGACTCGAAAAGGTGCGTTTTGAGGATGATCTTGCCGTTTCCATCAATGTGTCCGAGGAAGTCGGCGATACGATGATACCGGAGCTTTTGATTCAGCCCATCGTCGAAAATGCCGTCAAGCACGGGATGAAGACCTCTTCTGTCCCGCTCGAGGTCGACGTAGCGTGCATGGCGGCGGGAGACTTTGTCAGAATTGAAGTTTCCAATACAGGGCAATGGGTCTCTGGAGATGCAGGGGGGTTCCGGGGCACGGGCGGCCTCGGGCTCGAAAATATACGCAAGAGACTGGATCTTACCTATGGCGAACGCTATCGTCTGAACATCGGCGAGAGTGAAGGCAGGGTGATTGTTGCCGTCGAAATCCCGCGGGAAGGAGAAAAGAATGAAGAAAGATTCTGATCAGGAAATCCGGGCCCTCATAGTGGATGATGAAAGGCTGGCACGTGAGAATCTCAAGGGTCTCCTGAAAGACCAGTGGGACATCAGGATCGCCGGAGAGGCGAGAAACGCTGCCGAGGCGGAAAGGATGATCGCCGAACTGCATCCGAACCTCGTATTTCTCGACATCCAGATGCCGGGAGGCTCCGGCTTTGATCTGCTGGAACGCCTGGAAGACCCTCCTTCCATTATTTTTATAACTGCCTATGACCAGTATGCCATACGGGCATTCGAAGTCAATGCCATCGATTACCTCTTGAAACCCATCGATCCCGAACGTCTCCGGGCCGCGCTCAGGAGGGCCGTATTCCGTCTGCCGTCATTCGACCCGTCCGGAGAGGTGTTTTCCGGAGCCGATCAGGTCTTCCTGAACACGGGGAAAAAGGCCACCTTTGTATCGGTCGGTAATATCGTTGCCGTCTTCGCGGAAAGAAACTACACCAACGTTTTTAATATACAGGGTGAACGTTTCATGGTGCGCTCTTCGCTCAGGGATTGGGAGAGACGGCTTCCCGAGGACGTGTTTGTGGCCCTCGATCGCTCGACGATCATCAACACAAATCATATCGAGCTTTGGACGCTCCATAGCAGAAAGGCTGTACTTCGCATGACCGGTCTTCCGGAGCCAATTGAGCTGGGGAGGGCGGCATACACCCGGTTTAAGGAACGGGTCATCGCCCCACGGGCCAGAATCAGAACCCGAAAAGCAAAAACAGGCCAGGGAGAAGACCAGGAATAGGTTTTCAAACGATTCACACCCCTTGAAATGGTCGGTTGAGCACTATGGTTGGCACGATGGTCCACTGCTGTAACCGACAGGGGGATTCATCTTGTAGAATCATTTCTAACAAACCCCTGTAGTCGCATCATTCCACCAAGGCCGGGACGTTTAAGACATCATGTGTTTGCAAAAGTCCCGGCCTTTCAATTTCAACAGGTGTGTTCCCGGACAATAATTTAATCCTTTACGCTGCGAATCAGAGTTTCTCGGGGAGTCTGCGTTTGGTCACAGACTGGGACAGCTTTGTCCCTCTTCTCTCCATCCCTTTGCACAAATTGGATAGAATCAAAAACGCAAACCCCAAGCTTCATCATTCTAATAAAGCCGGGGCATCGTTACCGGGGGGGAATGGATGCCCCGGCTCCCTCTGAAGCAACAGGACCGGTCCGCAACCTCTTGAGACGGAGTGCGCATCAGACATTTTTTGGCATAATTGCCCCAACGACCGGTCGATTCAGCACATAGCTATCCCCGGGGATATGGCTATTCCATAGAATTACACATCAATACAACTCATCTCTATCCGGGAGGCGCAAAATGTTGAACCTGTATTTGAAGAACGGCAAAACGAAATGGGTCAACAGGCAGGAAGCGAGGCTGCTTCAGAGGCAGGGGCAGATCGTCTGTGTTCTTGACATGGTCGACGACGACCCTGAGAACCCTTATTATTGCAGCATCAGAAATGGTTTTTGCATCGCCGATACATCATTTGTCAACTAAGCGGCCCAGACACAGCATTATCAACATGGACGGGTATGTCCGTTTTGTACCGGGCATCCTTGCCGGCGATAAATCTTAAAGCTGATCAGCCTCTTTTTCCGGTTGAAAGTAGCTCTCAACAGCGCTCACAAGTCCCGGAATATCTGAGCGTCCGGCTTCAATATCAACCTTAATGCCTGACTTTATCAGCGTTGCAGTGGTAATGGGGCCTATGGATGCGATTACCTTGTCCTTCAATATTTCCTTGCCATAGAGCAGAATAAAATTATTCACCGTCGATGAACTCGTGAAGGTAAAGACATCGAGATCCTCGGGAAGCGACGCCGCAGGTGACGGAACTGTCGCCCTGTAGATGGGTACGACGCTGCAGCTGCCGCCGTTTTGCCTGATATGCCGGATGATGATATCACGGGCCTGTTCGGCGCGAGGGATGAGGAAGTTCTTTCCTGAGACACCGAAGGTGTCAAGGACGGAGACGACCCCTTCCGATGTGAATTGTTCAGGAACAAGATCGGCCTTTATACCGTATACCGCAAGGTGTGCGGCGGTTGCCCCACCTATCGCGATGACGGTAATGCCGCTCAAGGCACGGGCGTCCTTGCCCGACCCCCGCATGTGTGCAAAAAAGATAGAAGCCCCGTTGACGCTCGTGAAAATGATGGCGTCATATGTGGAGATCCTGTCAATGGCTGTGCGGAGCCGCGTATTGGGAACGATGGGTTCGATATCGATCGTGGGAAGGTAAAC
>DNYO01000203.1 GCA_003506795.1 Deltaproteobacteria bacterium | reverse complement strand
ATCACCTATAACCTATCACCCATTACCTGTCCTTTTGTATTTCCATCGTGGTAGAATGGTGCTAGTCTTTGTCTTTGCGGAGTTTAGTCCTGTATTAGCGAGGAGATGAAATGACAAGAAACCGGATGACACGGCTCGTCCTGATCGGTGCGATCCTGATCCTCCTTATAGCGTTTTCGCGGCTTGTCGGGCTTTACGTAGATTGGCTGCTCTTTGTTGAAACGGGATATCAATTCGTCTTTTCCAGGGTAATCACCGTTCAACTCCTTTCGGGCTTGTGCTGCGGCGTTTTCGCATTCCTTTTCATGTTCGCCAATATGAGGCTTGTCAACAGGATCCAGTTCCCGGCCGCCAGCATCTCAGTCAATGGCTACACGACAATACCCATCAATACCCTGCAGCTGACAAGGCTGTCCCGTATCATGGGGCTCCTGGTCTCTATTTTTGTCGCCGTAATAGGGGCATTGTGGGGAGCCGGCCTTTGGGACCAGACGCTCTTCTTTCTGAACGGGGTCAGCGGGGGGCTTGCCGACCCGATCTTCGGCCAGGATGTCGGATTCTATCTGTTCAGGCTTCCCTTCTATGAATCGTTAAGCTCTTTCATCGGATTTCTTCTCTTTATGGCGCTCCTCGCAAGTGTTGTAGCCTATGCCGCCAAGCGCGTCGTCAACCTGAGCCGTTTCAGTCTCTTCATAGCAAAGGAGATACGCCTCCATCTCGGCATTCTCGTCGCACTGGTGCTTTTCAAGACCGCCTTCGGTTTCTATCTCGACAGGTTTGAACTCCTCTACTCGGTCCACCAGATCATAACCGGTGCCGGCTATGCCGATGTATACGCGAGGGTTTTTGCCCTGAACATACTGGTATTTCTTTCCATCATCGCGGGGGTAATCTTCATTATCGGCTTTGCCAGAGGTGCGGTCAGGTTCGCTTTTTATCCCGTCGGCGCTGTAATTGCCTTTTATATTATCGGCATGGTCATCTACCCGGGGCTGCTTCAGAACTTCAAAGTGACGCCCAACGAACTGGACCTGGAGAGGCCTTTCATCCAGCATCATATCGCATTCACCCGGTACGGGTACGGTCTCGAAAAGATCGATCTCAAACCCTTTAACGTGTCCTATAACCTTACGGCGAAGGACATCCAGAAGAATGACACGACGATCGGGAACATCCGGCTGTGGGATGAGGCACCGCTCCTCAAGACACTGAGCCAGCTCCAGCAAATAAGGACCTATTACAAATTTTCCAGCATCGACAACGACAGGTACACTATTGACGGCAAGTACGGTCAGGTAATGCTTTCCGCACGGGAGCTTTCGTATGATGACCTGCCGAGCAAGTCATGGATCAATGAAAAGCTCGTCTTCACCCACGGAAACGGGGTTGCGCTGGCGTATGTAAGCAAGATTACGCCCGCGGGCCTACCCGAATTTATCGTAAAGGATATACCGCCCGCGTCGATTACAAAATCCATAAAGATTTCGAGGCCCGAGATCTATTTCGGCGAACTCACGGGCAGCTATGCCATCGCCAATACGCGGATACCGGAGTTCAGTTATCCCACCGCCGAGGGAAATGTTTACGGTTCATACAAAGGATCAGGCGGCGTCGTCTTCGACTCTCCACTCAAAAGGCTCGCCTTTGCAGCCCATTTCAAGGATGCCAAGATACTCCTCTCGTCGGACATCACACGGGAAAGCCGGATACTCTACTTTCGGAACATAACGGAGAGGGTCCGTAAGATAACCCCTTTCCTTTCGTTGGACCAGGAGCCCTACATCGTCATATCCGACACGGGGAAGCTTTTCTGGATGATCGATGCCTACACAGTTTCGACCCGCCTGCCCTATTCCCGGCAACTGCGCAACAAGCTGAATTACATGAGAAATTCAGTGAAGGTGACCATCGACGCTTACAACGGCGCCATCAACTACTACCTCAGCGATCCCGATGATACGATAGCAAAGACATATAATGCCATTTTCCCCGGTCTCTTTAAGGACCTTTCTGCAATGCCGGAAGACTTAAGGAAACACATCCGTTATCCAAGAGAATTTTTCAAGACCCAGGCATCCCTTTACGCAACCTATCACATGGACGATCCGAAAACGTTCTACAACAAGGAAGATCTCTGGGAGATCCCCTCGCATGCGGAAAAATCAATGGAACCCTATTACCTGATCATGAAGATCCCGGGAGAAAAGAGTGAGGAATATGTCCTTCTTGCACCTTACACTCCGGCCAAACGGGACAACCTGGCAGCCTGGCTCGCCGCACGGTGCGACGTGCCCAATTACGGGAAGCTTATTGTCTTCACCTTTCCCAGGGACCGCCTCGTCTACGGCCCGAGGCAGGTCGATGCACGCATCGATCAGGATTCATACATATCACAGCAACTCACGCTCTGGGGGCAGAGAGGATCCCAGGTCATTCGCGGCAGCCTCCTGATCATTCCCGTCGAATCAGCTCTCGTCTATATTCAGCCGCTCTACCTTGCAGCCGAGGACAAGGGCGGCCTTCCCGAGCTCAGGCGGATCATCGTGGCATACGAGAATAACGTCGTTATGGAGGACACTCTCGAGGCGGCCTTTCAGAAGATATTCGGCGGCAGGAGGACGACGTCCGGACCTGAGTCAAAAGAAACGACGGGACCTGCACCCGGCATCAATGACCTCGCCAAACAGGCCAACAAGACCTTCGAACGAATGCTGCAGCTTCAACGTCAGGGTGACTGGGCAGGCTACGGAGAGGAGTTGAAAAGGTTGGAGAAGCTACTGAAAGATATGGCAAAGTAAGAAGACGGAACCTTATACTTCTCATGCTGGAGGATACATGCCGCGTATTAAGCTTGAAGAACAGTCGATGTATGAGTTCACGTTTCCGGTGACGCTCTATCCCCGGGACATTAATTATGGGGGGCATCTCGGAAACGATTCCCTCGTTATCATTATCGGAAGCGCGAGGGCGCAGATGTTCCACTCGATGGGATTCGCCGAAGGGGATCTCGGAGATGGCAAGACGGGCATCATCATGAGTGATCTCGTGATGAATTACAGGGCCGAGAGCTTTATCTTCGACGAGCTCCAGATCGATACCCATATCGGAGAGATTCGTTCCGGGGGTTTCCGAATATTCCATCGCGTGACAAAAAAGGATACCCTGGTTGCCCTCGCCGAAACCGGCGTCATGAGCTTCGATTACACGATTCACCGCCTGACCCACGTGCCGGAAATATTCCTGAAAGCGATCGCAAACATCCAGCAGGGATCAACGTAAAGCTGAAAAAGACTATCTCACACCCGCTTCGCTCGAAAACACAGAGGTGGTCTTTCATTTTCAGTTCCTGTTCAGGTAGCGCGTTGCTATGAGACGCCACTGCGTACCATAGAGGCCCACCGTGGTCCAGAAGGCCTCCTTGGCTACCGTCTGTTTCGTCTCCTTACTGTAGAACTCATAAACACCGTTTCCAAGGGGTTGTTTCGATATTTTCTTACCCGTGGCGATGAGGTCGGGGAAAGACCCATAGAGAGGATCGGTGAAGAGCATCTTCCCTATCTCCTCCTTCCTGGCATCGTAAAGGATTCTGCCATCCTTCTGCATGACCCATATCTCCGTCGGGATTCTCCGCACGAGCGGTTCTATGACCGAAGCCAGAAGGATCTCCGGCTTTACGAGTATACTGACCGAGCCCATGAATTCCTTGCTCGCCGAGAATACGGGGCGCTCCAGATCCACAGCGTCGAACCCTTCCTCGGCCTTGAAAACTTTGCTGAAGACAGGCTTTTTCGTGCTCAGCATGGTCGCGACATGTTCCTGTTTGCTGATGTCGGTCCCTTCGTATCGCTTATATATCCCGGGCTCCATGGTAACCATGACGCCTTTCGTATCGACGGCCGCGCAATCCACCGCATACGCCTTGCCCGTGCAGAGATTCTTCAGAACTTTGCTCGCTTCGGGTCCTGTGAGGCCTGTCTTCGAGATCTGTTCGGCCGCACCCGCCAGATCGGCATCGAGCGCCCTGAAATGCTTTATAATCCTGTCATTGACATTGATAAGGACGGGAGGATAATCGTAAGGAAGACGGGATTGACAAAATAGAAGAACCGGGGAGATAAAAACCAACGAAAACGCGACGCACATGCTCATAACAACATTTGCCATGACGAGACCCTCCGGGAATAATAAACGATATAAAACACTTGCCACATTCATTTCGCATTGTAAAGCTTTTAAATTGCTTTAAAAAGGGTCTTCATGTACCATAATGGAACTCTTTCCGAATGGGAAGGTACCATGTTTCGCAGGAGGTTTTTGGATGTCCTACAGTTGTGAGATCAGTACGATAGAACCCCAGCCCGCTCTTACCATCAGGTCCAGGGTAGGCGTTGATGAGCTGCCCGATACTTTTGAATCATCCTTTGCATCCCTTGTGGCGTACCTGGAAGAACTCGGTGAGGACATAGCCGGGCCACCTTTCGCCATCTACTACAACGTGGCGATGGACGATCTCGATGTCGAAATGGGTCTTCCGGTAACAAAGACACTCCCCGGTAAGGGAGAAATCACAGCCGGACAGATCGGTATCGCACACGCTGCGTCAACCGTCCATACGGGGCCGTACGAAGAGATTGAATCAGCCTACGTGGCATTGGCCGAGTGGATGAAAGAGAACGGCTACGAGCCCACAGGAACCAGTTACGAGTTCTATCTCAATGACCCGGGAACAACAACCCCGGAAGACCTTCAGACAATGATATTTCTGGCCGTGAAGCAGCATGAGGGAACCATGGAAACAGGGCTCGTGAGCTGACGTGGTCAAAGACGCTCAGGAACAAATTTGTTGACAAGTTTTTCAACCTCCGATAGACTGGTAAAACTATGACGAAAGTCGACACGCTCCATCTCAACAACTCCTATTATTACTATTATTATTACGCGAAGGGGCACTCGTGTCGAACTTTCGCCTGACAGGGTAAACGAAAGGGGCCATGGGTGCAAAACCCATGGCCTTTTTAATTTTAAGGGCCATGGACCGGATCCATGGCCCTTTTTTTATGGGCAAAATCAAGAAGGAGGGCATTATGGGAAGCAGAAACAAAATATCAATTAAGGGGAGGAGACAATGAAACGGCTAGACGAGCACGAGGCCCGGCAGGATACGCGAATCATGGATATCCTCGAGAGCGCAAAAGGATCGCCTTTTGACGAGAGGTTCGATCCTGTCAAGGGAGGAGGAGCACAACGCCTCCACATGATACGGGAATCGTTCATTCGCGAAATGACGCGGCTGGCCATCACGCACAGCGCGATAAACCTGTCACAGGGGTTTCCCGATTTCGATCCACCCCGGGAGGCGATCGAGGCTGCCCACCAGGCGCTTGAATCCGGCGGCAACCAGTATACGATCACCTGGGGCACACCCCCGCTCAGACAGGCCATTGCGGCGAAGATGCAGCGGTGGTATGGCCTCGATTTCGACCCCGACCAGCATATAACGGTCACCTGCGGCGTGACGGAAGCGATACTGGCCACGCTCATGGGGATTATCAATACCGATGATGAAGTCATCGTCATCGAGCCTTATCACGAAGGATATCTCCCGGCGATCGTATTCGCCGGCGGCGTACCGCGCTTCGTGCCCCTTGAATCCCCGGATTACACTCTTGATCTCGACGTGCTTCGCGCCGCATTCAACAGCCGCACCAGGGCAATCCTCATAAACACGCCCCACAATCCCACGGGGCATATCTTCACCAGGGAAGAATTGGAGGGCATCGCCGAATTGTGCCAGGAATTCAACGTGGTGGCCGTAACCGATGAAATATACGAACACATCATCTACGACGGACATCCCCATATCCCTCTTGCCACGATTCCGGGAATGGCCGAGCGCACCGTTACGATAAGCGGACTGGGCAAGAC
>DNYO01000355.1 GCA_003506795.1 Deltaproteobacteria bacterium | reverse complement strand
TCTTAAGACCTGACCCCTACCCGAGTAGGGAGTGGAGGGCGGCCAGCTTGTCCGGGATGGGCAGGCGCTGCGGGCAGTGGGCGACGCACGCGCCGCAGGCTTGGCAGGCATCCGCCCGCCTGTCGAGCCCGGCGTACAGCTCGGCTGCCGTGTCGATCGTCCCGTCGTCCAGGGCATATCGCTCGAATCGCAGGATCTCGGCGATCGGCACCTGTCGCGGGCAGTGCGGCTGGCATTCGGTGCACAGCCGGCAGGCCGTCTCGTCGGCCCGGGCCGTCATCATCCCGATGGCGGCCGCATCCTCGGCCCGCAGCGTCTTGCCCGCCCCCGAAAAGGTCTCGGTGAACTCGTTCAGATTCTTCACCCGGATGACCGCGTTGTCGAGCTTTGTCGCGCTCGTCAACCACCTGACCAGCGCATGGTGGGGCGCCGTCCCGGCCGGCAGCCGGGCCATGAACGCGGCGTCCTGCCGCATCCGCCCGATGCCCCGGGCCGTCTTCATGGCCGTGGTCCCAAAGCTCTTCTTCCGGGCCAGCTCCAGGAAAGCGCCCATGGCCGGGTCGTCACCGTAGGAAAACATGAACTGGGCGTTGTCGTGCAGGCCGTCCTCGATGACCGCGGTCAACACTTCGGCCGCACTCTCGCCCCGCGGCACCCGGGCGTTGCCGGCATACCCGTGCTGGGACAGGCAGAGGTGTTTGACCAGCCCCTCTTTCTTCAGCCGCTCGAAAGCCCGCACAAAGGCCCGCTCACTCTTCAGCTCGGTCTTGTTGTGGTAGCCGTAGTGCATCTGCATGTCGTCGAAATATCCGAGTCCGGTCCTCTTGACCGCGTCGCGGACGAAGGCGACATGGGCCTCTTCGTCGATCAGCCCGGTTTCGTGGTTGCCGCCGATACGATCGACGGTCACCTGGCAGAAGTGGGCCTCCCGATTCTTCAGGACCGCCTCGGGCGCCCCACTCCGCGACCACTGCTGGGATTTGTGCCAGTAGTTGACGCCGCAGAGGATGGCGGCAGCGGCCAGCGAGGGCTCCATGTCGCCCGAACCGATGATAACGGAGACGTCCCTTCCCGCCGGCCCGAACCTGCGCCGGGGAAGCCGCCCCACCTTGGCCGCGGCCTCCTGGATCATGTCCTGGGTGCCGCCCGCCCCGGCTTTGATCGGCAGCCCGCCGGCCAAGCCCAAAGCTGCCGCCGCGCCCGAATAGCGCAGAAATTCCCGCCGTTTGAGAGTGCCTGATTTCGCCATGACGGACCTCCCGTGATCGAGATGCGGTCCGGGCGGCGCGGGTTGTCCGAGGACTCATCCGTCCGGCACCTTGTCTAAGGTAACCGAGGGCGGAGCTCATGTCAAAGGCCAAGGGCAAGATCTCGCTGTCCGGACTCCGCTTTCCGGCCGCCCATCAGGTATAATGGAAATGTCAAATGTCAAGACCTGACCCCTCATGACCCATCTCATCGTCGGCACGGCCGGACACATCGACCACGGCAAGTCCGCCCTGGTCAAAGCCCTGACCGGCACCGACCCCGACACCCTGCCCGAGGAGAAAGAGCGGGGCATGACGATCGAGCTCGGGTTCGTTTTCCTGGACCAGCCCGACTACGAGAAGCAGATCGTGTTCATCGACGTCCCCGGCCACGAGAAGTTCGTCAAGACCATGGTCGCCGGCGCCTCCAACGTGGACGCCGTGCTGTTCGTCATCGCCTCCGACGAGGGCATCTCCGTCCAGACCCGCGAGCACTTCGACATTCTGCGCCTGCTCTCCGTTCGCGAGGGCATCATCGCCCTGTCCAAATCCGATCTCGTCGACGACGAGCGCCTCGCCATCCTGTCGGCCGAGGTGCGCGCCTTCGTCGCGGGGACGTTCCTCGAGTCAGCCCCCATTCTGCCCGTCTCGGCCCACACGGGCGCCGGCCTGCCCGCCCTGGTCGACGCCCTGCGCGCCGCCGGCCGTCGCGTCGATCGCCGCGACGACTGCGGCTATTTCCGCATGCCGGTCGACCGGGTCTTCATCAAGCAGGGCTTCGGCACCGTCATTGCCGGCACAGTTCTGTCGGGGGAGGTCAAAGTCGGCGACCGGATCGAGATCCTGCCCGAGGGCATCGAGACCCGCATCCGCGGCGTCCAGGTCCACAAGTCCAAGCAGGAAGCCTCCGGCCTCGGCCGCCGCACCGCCCTCAACGTCCACGACGTAGAGAAAAGCGCCCTCCGCCGCGGCCAATGCGCCGCCCGCCCCGGCTTTCTCAAGCCCACCCAGCGGCTCGACGCCCGCCTGAGCCTGCTGCAAAACGCCGACATCGAGCTCAAGACCCGCGACCGCGTCCGCTTTCACGTCGGCACGGATGAAACGATCGCCCGGGTCGTCCTGCTGGAGAAGGAGAAGCTTCTGCCGGGCGAGTCGATGCTGGCCCAGTTCGTCCTGGAGGCGCCGACGACCGCCCTCTACGGCGATCGCTTCATCATCCGGACGTTCTCACCGCTCAACACTATCGGCGGCGGCGAGGTCCTGGACGTCTCGCCCCCGCGCCACAAGCGCTTCGACGAAACCGCGCTGGCCTCGATCCGCAAGCGCGAGGGCTCTCTCGCAGACGCCGTGGATCATACGTTCCGCAAGGACCCGGCCAAGGCGCTGACGATCGAAGAAGTCTCGCTCATCCTGGGCAAAACGCCGGCCCTCATCCGAACGGCGGTGGACGGACTGATCGCAGCCGGCCGGCTGATCCGCGTCAAGGGCGATAAGGACGAGCGCTTCCTCCCGGCCGATGCTTATGCCGCGCTCCAGAACAAGGCCCTCGCCTCGATCAAAAAGTTCCTGGCCGACAATCCGCACAAGCCGTTCATGCCCTCGGCCGACCTGGCTTCGACCCTGGGCCGTGAAACCGGTGATGCCGTCTTGCGCCGGATCCTCGAGGCCCTCGCCTCGGCGCAGGCCATCACGCGGCTCGAGGGCGGCCTCAGCCTGCCCGGACACCAGGCCCAGCTGGTCGACAAGGACCAGGACCTGGCCCGCCGGGTCGAGGCGATCTTCAAGCGGGCCGGATTCGAGCCGCCGCTCGAGGATGACGTGATCAAAGAGCTTTGCCTGCCGCTCAACCAGTTCCGCAAGATCATGGGCACGCTGGCCCAGCAGGGCCGGCTCGTCAGGATCGACCCCAAAGTGACGATGCACCGCGAGGCCCTTGACCGGGCCAGGACCGCCGTTCTCCAGTTCCTCAAGCTTCGCCGCTCGATCACCATCTCCGAGGCCAAGGACGTGCTCAAGGTCTCGCGCAAATACGCCTGCGCCGTCCTGGAATACCTGGACCGGACCCAGGCCACCCGCCGCAGCGGCGACGCCCACGTCCCGAAATGAACGCCGGGAGCGGCCGGCCCGAAGTCCTCCCCTATTTGCTCTTGGGATGCTTGTCGGCCACCCCGTTCGGATTGCAGCCTTCCACGGCGACGATCCGATTCCCTTCCCTGACGAACCTGAGCCTGAAATTCTCATTTCCTGCCAATCCGAAATAGTCATCGGCAATCGGAGTCATTTTTCGTTTGGCCTGCCCCTCCCTCTGGTAGAACAGAGAGCCGCCTTCCAGGCTGATCGTCCGGGGGCCGTAAGCCCCGACATAGGACGGCAGCGCTTCCTGGGCGATGGAGGCCGGGTTCAAGGCCGCCTTGTAGGTCTCATAATGCCATTGGTAATACGCCTTGAACTCCGGTTCCTTTTCCCTTTCGGCCAGTCTCTGGCTGGCCATGACCTGCGCCGTCGCCAGGGCTTTGTCCCGGGCGACTTTGACGTCGGGCTCGACGCCGACTTCCTCCCAGTTGGCCTTGCTGACGGGATTGATGGCTCGGGCAAAGGGCAGGCTCATCATGAAATTATCCGTGAGAACCACGAACCTGTTATCGTGGGCGCCGCCCCCGGTGGTCTCCCCAACAACGGTGGCCCGCTTGAGGTTTTTCAGATTGTAGGTGAACTCCTCCGCGGCGGAAAACGTAGAATCGCTGGTCAGCAGGTAGAGCAGCGCCTTGTCCAGCCTTTTCCCGGGAAGATAAGTGTAGGTCCAGTACTGGGTCAGCTTTTCCGGATCCTTGTAAGAGAAGGAATTGAGATGCTGGCGGGGATTTCCCAAAAAATAGCTGCAAAGGAACTGGACCATCTCCGGGGAGCCGCCGCCGTTCGATCTCAGGTCGATGATCAGAGCGTCGGCATTCGAAAGGAAGCTCATGGCCCCCACGGCGGCGTCCTGGGCTCCCGTGTCATAGGTGAACTCGTTGAGCTTGAGATACCCGATGTTGCCCGGGAGGATCTTGAGCTCGTTGAAACCGTAATTCATGGTCCGGCTTCTTCTCTCGTTGCGCCGGATCTCCTCTTCATCGAGCTCCTTCCTGTTTCTCTCTTCCTTCACCCACCCCGGATTGAACCGGACGGAGAGGTGCAGGTCCCTGTGCACGGACATCAGGTCGTTGGTGACGGCCGCGGCGAACGGTCCGGGCTGCGCGATTCCGTCGTACTTGCCGGATTGAAGATTATCCTTGAGCATGCGGACGTACTTCTCGGTGATTTCCGGAAAGATGTATTCCTGCTCAAGGTTCCGGCAGAGGGCTTCGATGGCCGCCTTCTTCTCCGCCGAGTCAAGGGCGGTCTGAGGGCTCTGCCCAAACAGGATGGAAGCCGATAAAAAGGCCAGAATCAACAAGCCAACCGGTTTTCTCATATTTGCAGACTCCTTCACTGGTATATACGTTGGGAAAGGTCTTCAGGATGCAATCCTTGCTTTGATGGAGCCGGCTCCGAGTTTATTTTGAAGACCCCTGCGGTCATGGCTGGAAGGGTCTCGTTATCCGGCGCTGAATCTTGAGGCGCCCGCTATATTTTTTTGACTTTTCGCCTCCGCCTTTGTAAAGTAGCCGTAAAGGGTGTTCGTTTGGCCATATCTTCCGGTTGTTCCACAGTCTCGCGGAGTCTGGCCCCCAGCGGTACGACGGCTGCCCAGGGGAGAGATGGAGCCTATGGACCAAGATGAAGTGCTGAACATCATTAAAAACAAACTCTTCTACGGCTCCGCCGATTACACGAAGAGCCAGCCTGACCTGTTCATTCCCCATCGGTTCAAAGTGCTGGCGCCCTCCCAGGTGGATGCCTTTCTTGAACAGGTGAAGGAGAGCATGCCGCAAGAGGAGCTCTTGCTCTATGTCCACCTTCCGTTCTGCTTTTCCGAATGCTTGTTCTGCAATTCTTTCCCCCACAAAGCCGACCGGGAAGCCCAGCGCGAATATTTGGACAGCCTGCTGAAGGAGATCGAGCTCTTATCAGGCCACGGTGTTTTTACAGGAAAGAAGGCGCGGTGCATCTATTTCGGCGGCGGTACGCCCACGATATTCTCCAACGACGATATCCGGCTGATCCTGGATAAGGTTTCGTCCTGCTTGGAATTGTCCAGCAACTGCAACATCACGTCCGAGGCGCATCCCTTGACTCTGTCTGACAAGGAGAGAATCAAGGAATTGCGCGCCATGGGAATCAACAGAATCAGCATCGGATGCCAGACCTTTGATCAGTCCTTGCTTCTTCTATGCAACAGAAAGAATACCGTCGATCAGGTGACCCAAATCGTCCACGAAGTCCAGGACGCCGGCATGTCGATCAATATCGATATGATGACGGGGCTCCCGGGGCAAACCATGGAGAGCGTCAGGAAGGATCTCGATATTCTCGGCGGCCTGCGTCCTGATTCGATCGAGTATATCCGGCATGAGATCGTCAATCCTCTCGTCGTCAAGCTCTATGAGGAGCGCCCCGAACTTATGATCGGCAAGGACGCTCTCTTTGAGATGGTGCTCCGCACGCAGGAGTGGATGAGCGCCAACGGATATGAGCAAAACGGTCGATTTACCGATGAGCGGCAGTGGGGATATCGCTTCCATTGGCTGCAGGAAATGCCCATTATCGCCCTCGGTTCACGGGCGCGGTCCTATACCAAGACGATTTGCTACGATAAGTATGAGGAGCTTGCCTCCTATACGAGCATCCTCAGAAAAGGGCAACTGCCGATCGGCAGATCGATCGCCCTCACCGAACGAGAGCAAATGTACCGGTCGCTTCTGCTTCATCTGCAAATCGGGAAAGGCCTCGATGTCGATCAGTTTCAAGAGCGGTTCAAGATCAGCCCTCATGAGGTTTTCTTTTCCCTCTTGGCGGAGCTCAGCGATTATGGGTGTCTTCATCAGGAGAAGGGCGCCATTCGCCTATCAAAATACGGCGCCTATTTTGTCGAGGATGTGTGCGACTATATCCTGGATGCCGTGTTGAAAGAGGAAATGGGCGGCCAGGTCAGAAGACCCCATTCGGAAGGGAGCACGTCAACAAGGCCGCATTGACGCGCGGAGAATTATTTCTTTTCGAAGCCCCAACGGGCCGGCGGCTAGGGCTTCCCGCTCCGTGATTCGCTCTCGTAATAACGATGCAGCCGTTCGACGAATTCCGGACGGATGTAGTTATTCACGGTGACCTTGGGGCTCTCGACCCAGAGATGCTCCTTTTTATCGTACCGCTTATGGCCGAGCTTGGAGGCGATCCTGATCAGAAGATCGAACACCTCCTGCCGAGTGGCCGTCCGATTCGCCCGAAAGAATTTCCTCACTTCGGTATCGGCGAAATAGGAGCGGATGATATGGGGAAAGAATTCCCGGCCGCAGAATTCCCCGATCGCGCTCTTGACCTCCTTCCCTCCCAGGGGGTGCCCGGAGGCATGGCTGAAGACGAAAGCCTCCGGACTCTTGGGCTTCAAGAGCGCGGAAAGCCTCCGGACGTAGGCGTCCGGAAAGCTTACGCGGATATGGATGGGGACGCCGTCTTTGGCTTTGTAGTTGAAGGCGACGTGGTTTCCTTCGATCCTGATGTCCATCTTCTGCAGGGTTGTCAGCCCTTTATGGCCGTGCGCTTTGAAGTAGATCTCGTTCCCGACCCGCATATAGGTCTTCATCATCGTATAAAGGGCGATCGAATGGACGCTTCCTTCGCTCCGCAGGTCCTTCAGGACGTTCCGCTTGAGCTTGGGAAAATAACGGCCGAACTCATCCACGATATGAGTCTTATGCTTTCTGGCCCTGGCTATCTTTTCCTTGACGTAGAGATACGTGAATCCCGATGGGTTCTCGAACATCACGTCCCAATGCGCGTCGGTGTCCTCATCGTGGAAGCGGAGGTTCTTGGCGAAGAGAGAGAAAGCGGCGTTCAACCTCTGCCCATTGGGCAAGGCCATGAGGCGCGCCCCCACCGGCCGGCCGCTCGGTCCCAGAGCGCCTTTGATGAACCTCGGATCCCGGGCATCGCGAAGCATCGCGAGCCGCCCGTGGGATCGGTAGAGATGGACGGCGTGGAGGGCATCCGGAAGATCCAGGCTTTTTTCCCGCCAGCCTGAAGCGGTCATCGCCATGACCCGAAGGTCTTTGGCCCGGATTCGGATGGTGCCGAGGGGAACCGGTTTCGCGGCTGGCGACATGCTTCCCTCCCTAAATAGACTGCAGTTCGGCTGCCCCATTGTCGATAATGCCGGGAGGGCTGTCAACTTCGGGGCTTGGGCTCACTCTCAGGAGGCTTCACGTCCAGGCTTCATTGACGGTCTCATGAAGTGTTGGTAGTCTTAAGCTCAAGAACGCCGTAGGGACAACGAAGGAGCAGCGGCAAGCGCCCATGAAGCCGATTGATCTGGTGATTGTCAGTCTCTACCTTACGGCGATGGTCTTGATCGGATTCCGCGTCCGCAAGCGGGCGACGAAGAAGCTCGACGCCTATTACCTCGCCGAGCGGGCAGTCCCCTGGTGGATGGTCGGCCTCTCGGGCTGCTCGAGCTACGTCGATATCGGTGGTACCATGCTGATCATCGGCGTGATGTACTACGTCGGCATCAAATCGGTCTTCGTCTTCCATGTCGTCTGGGGCTTCTTCACCATGGCGATCTTCATGGCCTATCAGGCGAAGTATATCCGGCGGTCCGGCGTGATGACCCTGGCGGAGTGGAATGCGACCCGCTTCGGCGACAACCGGGACACGGAGCGGCTGCGGATCGCCATCGCTTCCTTCATCCTCCTCCAGATGATCCTCACGCTGATGTACGTAGCCGTCGGAACCGGGAAATTCGCCGAGGAGTTCATCGCTATTCCCCGCTGGGCGGCGACTTCGCTTGTTTTCGTCGTTGTCGGCGTCTACGTGACCGTCGGCGGCTTTTTCAGCGTCGTCTGGACCGACATGTTCCAGACCATCCTCATCATCATCGGGGCCATCGGCTTGAGCCTTGCCGCGCTTCAGCTTCCGGACGGCCTCGCCGCGCTGGCGGCCGGGAATCCGGGCTGGGACGTCCTCACTCCCGCCTGGAACCTCTGGTCAAGCTATCTCGGACAGGCTCCGGCCGGCTACCATCAATACTACTATTTCGGGCCTTTGGTCAGCGCCAGCATCGTCTGGGTCCTGTTCCGCCTGATGGCCGGCCCGCTGGGATGGGATTTCACGTTCTTCCTGACTGCCAAGAATCCCAGATCCGCCTCCCTGGCCGCCGGGGCCTGGACCCTGGGACACGGCGTCCGCTGGCTCATCGCTGGATCGTTCCTCTGTTTCGGCGTTCACTTCCTGGGCAGCTCCGGCTCGTTCGACGCCGAGAAGATCATGCCCCTGGTCGTCCGGAATCTCCCCGTCGTCGTCTCCGGGCTGTTTATGGCGATTCTGCTGGCGGCGCTGATGTCGACGCTCAGCGCCATCATCAATGTCACCAGCGGCGTCATCCTCAATGACTTCCTGAAGCGCTATGGGGCCAAGAACCTCCCCGAAAAATCTCTCATCCGGCTGGGCATGCTGGCCTCCGGCGCTGTCATGGTCACCGGCTGCGTTCTGAGCTTCATGTTCGAGCAGATCGTCTCGGCCTGGGATTTCCTTCTCTACGTCATGCTGGCCATGATCATGGTCCCGGCCGCCCTCCGCTGGCACTGGTGGCGCTTCGGAGCCCGGGCTTATCTCTGGAGCATGCTGGCTTCGACGGCCATCGTGGCGGCCCAGAAGATCTGGCTGGCCGGCCTGGCGCAGCATGAGACGATTCTTTTCCTGATGGGCGCATCCTTGGCGGCCACCATCATCATCTCGTTCCTGACGAAGCCCGCCGATCGCGAGATCCTAGTCAGCTTCTATGCCAAAGTGAGGCCGTTTGGTCTCTGGGGTCCGATCCGGCGCGAGGCCGCGCGCCGCGGGCTGGTGCCGCGGAAGGATCCGATGCCGGCATGGGACGTCATCAACGCCTTCATCGCCTGTTTCTTCCAGTTCGGCCTGGGAGTGGCGGCGTTTTACATGTTCCTCAAGAACTGGCGGCAGGTCTGCGTCTGGCTCATCCTGACCGCGGCCGCCGCGGCGGTTCTGTATTTCACCTGGTATAAGAATCTCCCCTCGCCGAATGAGTCCTGACCGCTTCCCTGACATCGGTTTCCGGATGCAATACCATCCCTTATCCGACGGGAGGACATGGGGCCTGGTGGCCCCTCCGGACTTCAAATACGCCCCCGCCGTTTTTCCACGCTTCCGATCTTTCCCCTGTCGGACCGCCACTCCCTTGTTTTTCTTGCGGTTACCGATCTTGATGGTTTGATCAGGTTTAGGCTAGACTGAGCCGTTTTAAGCAGAGATTTGAACAATCTCTGCACAATTTATGGGGTAACGAGAACCGGGTCTATAATATTTCCCCACGACCCGTGAGTTCAATTGACAGGGCCGATCCCATCGTGTTAGGTATTAGGAGCCTGAGAATACCGCGACAATGATAAGCGCCATTTCCCAAGGTCTAGATCCCAAGCACAGCGCTTCCCAGGCTTTTCTTTGGCCGATCGTCCGTGACTTCCTGCCTCGGCTAGATAAGGCCCGCATCCTCGACATCGGCTGCGGCCCGGGGAATCAAGCAAGATCTCTGGCCGACCTCGGCTATGATGTCGTTGGCATCGATATCTCCGCCGAGGCTGTGGCAGAAGCCCAGCGACACGTCCCCGAAGGCTGTTTCCATGTCGCCGATGTCTATGACCTTCCCTGTAGCGTACTTGAAGGAAAGTTCGACGTCGTTATAGCTTTGGAGGTCATCGAGCATTTGTATCATCCTGGTCGGCTTCTCCAAGCTGCTGACGGCTGCCTCCGACCGGGCGGAACCCTGATCCTCAGCACGCCTTACCACGGCTATGCCAAGAATCTATCGATCTCTATTCTCGGCCGCTGGGACGCCCATTTCAACACCCGTGAGGACGGCTGGCACATCAAATTCTTCTCTCCCCGAACACTCCGATCTCTCATCGAAAATGAGGGTTTCGTCGACATCCGCTTCCGCTACGGTGGAAGGCTGCCCTTCTTTTGGAAATCGATGGCCTGCCGCGCCCGAAAGCTTTCATAGGTCGTCACGGCGCTTTATACGGGAGGGCATGGGGCCTGGTGGCCCCTCCGGACTTCAAAAACGCCCTTCCCGAAATTCCGCGCTTCCGATTTCTCCCCTATTGGACCGCATCTCCCTTGTTTTTCTTGCCGTTACCGATCTTGATGGTTTAAGCACGTTTAAGCTAGACTGAGCCGTTTTAAGCAGAGGTTTGCACAATCTCTGCACAATTTTTTTGGGGTAGTCAGAACCGTGCGTATCGCACGACCCTACTGCTCTGAACACATTCCTCTGTTCAACAGGTGGAGAGGATGTTGGCCCGGCTCTTCGGCCACAGAGGCTGGGCACAAACTTGGACAAGCGAGGGATGGGGATTCGAACAATCCCGAGCCACGTTTCGTACTTCTTCATGCAGGCAGAAAAAGGCGAAGGAGACGACCGTGAAAAAGCTTCTCGTTCTGGTTGTCGCGAGCGGGATTCTGACCGCGAGTTTATGGGGGCAGGCCCAAACGGCCCGGAATATTGTCGTGCAATCAGAACCGGGACGTCCGAGCAATATCTCCGTGAAAGAATGGAACGAGGACTTGGATTATTTGATCAAGCGTCTCGAGGTCATGCATCCGAACTTATACGGCAATGTGACCAAAGAAGCTTTTTATGGCTATGCAGAAAAATTGCGAAATAGAATTTCCAATTCTACGACCAACGAAATGATCATCGGCATCCATGAGCTGATGGCTCATATCAAGAACCTTCATACGTTCTGCACTCCGGTGGCATCCTCGCGGGGACTCGAAGAAATCAGAAAGACCTACAAATATTATCCCGTCGGGTTCTATCCCTTCGAAGACGGCCTCTATATCAGATCGATCTCGAAAAAGTATGAAGGCGCATGCGGAAAAAAGGTCATCAAGATAGGGGGCTTGACGGCCGAAGAGGCCATGCGCAGGCTCTCTCGCTTTGTTGCCGCCGATAATGAGATGACGGTTCTCGAATATTTGCCGCGATTCTTCATGAATGACGGCCCCTTGCTTCAATATACAGGAGCGAGCCAATCATCCGACGAGATTCATCTGCTTTTGGCGGATGAACAAGGCCGGGAACTTGATTACGCGATCCAGACGGATGTCGGAATGTCCGGTCCGGTATTCATGAACGAGGGAAGCCATAATCCCGTCCCTCTCTATCTCAAACAGGCGAACAATTTGTATTGGTATGAATATTTGCCCGAAAGGGAGGCAATCTATCTTCAGATCAACGCGTTCGTTGATAAATAAAAACGAGCCGTTCGATAAATTCTGCCAACGACTGTTTGAAGAGTTCGATGAACGGAAGGCCGAAAGACTGATCGTCGACATCAGGCGGAATGCCGGAGGAAATCATATCGAATGGCCTCTCGTCAAAGGGATCCTCAACAGGCCCGGCTTGGACCATCCGGATCGTCTGTTCGTCATTATTGGAAGAGCGACGGTCTCCGCGGCCCAGCATTTCGTATCTGAGATCGTTCAGTACACGAACGCCACATTATTCGGCGAGCCGACCTGCAGCAAGCCGAACCAATATGGGGCCATTCGGAGGTTCAATCTTCCTCACAGCAAGCTGCAAATCGGCTGTGCCGTCGATTATTATCAGGACGCCCAGCCCTTCGATTTTTCCACGGGAACGGAGCCTCATTTCTTTGTCAGGCTGACATCGGTCGATTTCAAAAACAATCGGGATCCTGTCTTGGAGCGGATCTTCGATTATGATTCATATAAGAACATGAGGCCGGAGTTTACGGCCCAAATGGCCGATGCCTATCGATCAGGTGGAATAGAAGGCCTGAAGAACGGCTATGATCGGATCAAGCTGGCTTATGATAAGTACGGTTTCAATATGAACAACCTTCTCTACGACGATCTTGATGACTGGATGGCGGCAAACAAGAAAGCAGACGACGACTATGTCGGATATCTGATGTTCGCTCACGGCGAATTGCCGAAATCCATCGACATCTGTTATGACCTGGCATCCTGGCTTGAGAGATCGGGGCATATGGGGGAAGCCAGAAAATATTACTTAAAATGTCTCCAATTAAATCCCGAACACTCATATGCCAGAATGAAACTCGGACTCTTGGACTTAGAAGAGAACGTTAATAAGACGACGGGCGATCGTTACGGCCGAAAGGACGAGATTCGTTGACTCGGACGCAATCGCGTCCTGGAGAAGATCGGCCGTGGCGGCATGGGAGCCGAGCGGGGGCAACCTTGATGCCCTCGATACCGTCATCCGGCCGATCCGAGACATATTCCATACCGTCCGCAACTCCTTGATTAAACAAAAAGAGAAGCCTCAGTGTACCAATTATAGGATGATATTCTCAGAAGAGAAAAGAATGCGACAATACCATCGGTCTATCGGCCCAAATCCCCGTCATCCTGCCGGATGTGCGACAACCCCACCAAAAGGGAAATGATCATTCTGGATCTGAAAGGAGGCATTCTCAAACGACTCTACCTTCCCCTCGCCTCGAGACGGGCGAACAGAGGCGTCCTGCGGTACGATCTTTTTACGGTGAGCTCGGATAAGCTCTATGAGCTGGTTCAGAACAGCCAAACGGAAAAATGGGAGCTTCGGGTCACAACACTGAATTCAAGCCAAAAATAGCTGATATCTTCTTGAACCCGCGGGCTACGCTGACACCCTGGCCAAATCCAATTCTATAAAATCCCTTTTCGGCCTCAATCGGATGACCTCATTTCCCTCTTTTGACTCGGAGCGTCCTACCGGATAGAATTCATTCGCTTTAACCGCCCGTTCATGCAACGGGAGGGCATGGGGCCTGGTGGCCCCTCCGGACTTCATAGCTTATTTGTGCGATACCGGCTATCTCTTGTTTCTCCCTGATATTTCTTAATATCCATCATATTTTCTTGCTTTTACGTTCCTGACCTGCCCCCCATTTATGTTCCCCCTCTAAGAAGGGCCGTTACCGGACTTGCCCATCCCTACAATGCCATCCTATTGATCTGATTAATGTTACAGTCATTTTACGTATTTATTGACAAATAGTATAATATGCAATACATTATGTTCAGTATGGCGTACATATAAAATGGCGCCTCGGCCAAAAAGGAGGTCCGCATGAACAAAATCGATAGAATGAACAGGTTCCGAAAAAACCTACTGAGAGGATTTCTCTGGGGGTTTGGGCTTTGGACGGCTCTCCAAGTGATCTGGACCGGAATCGCTTTTAACCGCCTCATTCCACAGGCTTCTCCGATTTTCGCAATAATCAGCCGTTTTATCCAGTTTGGAGTCTATGCCTCTATACTGGTTACTCTCTTTTTCTTTCTGAGGTTCTGGAGGTATAAGCGGAGCCTGCGAAAAGACCCCGAAGTCCGGGCAGCGCTAGATGACGAGAGAGTGAGATTGAGTTGGTTTAAGGCCTACCGGTTCGCGTTTCTCACCGTAGTCGTTGTGTACATCATCCTGTTCTTGAACGAAGCATTCCCTCAGATCGCTTTTCACAAACACGGTCTTATTCTTCCGCAGGAAACGCAAACCCAATTGACCTTGCTAGTTGCCGTCCTATCATGCGTCGGCGCGTTTCTCCATTACAGCCGAGAAGAATGAAATGAGAAGTGCTTCGCTGGGCAATGATCTCAAGGTGCACCGAGCGCGGAAGAACCTCACCCAGGAGGAGCTTGCCGATCTTGTTGGGGTAACTAGGCCGACGATCAATTTCATCGAGAACGGACGGTTCGTGCCGTCGGCACTCCTGGCGCTAAAAATCGCCAGGATATTCGAGGTTCCGTTCGAAGAGGTCTTTTTCCTCGAAAAGGGTGAGGCTCCCTGAGCTAAAATTCCCATTTTACAGTGCATTTAAGGGGGCAAAGGTCAATCTATTGAAAGCATAGAACGAGGAACGGGGCTGTCAAGAATGTGAATTCGCTCAAGCGCTTGACACCCGCGCTCTGACAAAATACCATCCCCTATCCGCCGGGAGGGCATGGGGCCTGGTGGCCCCTCCGGACTTCAAATCCGGCATGGCTTCTGACGAAGGGGCTAGGTAGGTTCGATTCCTACATCCTCCCGCCACCCCATATTCCCCATATAAATCAAAGTTTTTCAGCCCTCCGGCCGGGAGCCGTCAAGAAGACCCAATTCCGGCGCTTTCCGTCCAAATCGACCCTTTTCCGGGGTAAACACGTCACAAAAGACGACACCCCTTCCCTGCCTTCCCGCCCTCGAGATATATTCAGGGGCATGAGCAAAAGAAAGCGCATAGTGGGAGAGTGTGTTTATTGTGGGAAGAAACGGCTCTTAACCGAAGATCATATCCCGCCGAAGTGCTTATTCCCGAAGCAGGGCAGGAATAATCTTCTTAGGATCCCAAGCTGCAACGAATGTCACGGCCAGAATGCTCAAGTCTCCCTTGATGATGAGTATTTCCGAAACATGCTCATTAATCGGGATGGAATCCAAGACAATGATCCACAGCGGGAAGTAAGGATGGCCGCGGTCCGGGCATTCGAAAAGCCATTTAAAGCAGGATTCAGGAACGCATTCTTGAGAACAGCAAAGGAAATCGATGTATTCACAAAGGGAGGCATCTTCCTAGGGAAAGCCGTTTCCTATGAAGTGGATTTGCGGAGATTGAATCGAGTTGCGGAGAGAATTATTCGCGGCCTTTTTTACCATCACAAAGGCTATCGACTACCCGATAATTGTGAGCTTACAGCATTGGAGACTGGGGCCTATCAACCGAAATCGAAAGCAGAGGGGCTCACAGTAGCGAATTCAGTTTATCGAGTCCTTGCGAACAGAGAGCTTATCGAGATCGAGAAAGGATTGTTTTCATATCGTTTCAATTTCGCTTCCGATATTCCCGATGCCTCAATGTGGGCGCTGAAATTCTATGACCGAATTGTTTTCTTCGGCATGACCCTTCCTCCCCGTCCTTCGACAAACGAGGGTGGAGCCAAAGAAAAAACGACTTGACAAGCCAATATTGTTAGTGTAACTTTAAATCATGATTAGTAATGATAGGGTAGATATCAACCATAAGGGCATGGAAGACAAACCCATCTACTATGACAACACCTTCGTTCTGAAAGTCACGAGAATTTCAAACGACAGACTCCAATATTTTATTAGGCTGGGATTGATCGAGCCTGCCGTTCCCGGATTCGGCCGCGGCAAGGGCCACAAGTACGACGATGCCAATCTGAAAAGAATCGCTATTCTCTTTGAACTTGATCAACTCGGGGTGGATGCCGGAACGATCAAGAAGGTAATTTTTAAAGCCCCACCCCTTGCGATAGGAACTGTGGCGGATCCCACCGACTCCAAGCCCATACCCAAAAAGAAGAACATACTAGCAGAGGGCAAGCTCATCCCCCGGACTCTGGCGATTTTTAAAGACGGAAACTCACTCAGCGTGAAGTGGTTCCCAACTGCGGCAGACGCGTACGCTTATTTCTACCCTAAAGAGGGCGAGGGTGAAGGCGCTTCTCCCGCAATGGCATCAAGCGTAATCCTTGTTGACACTGTACGGGTATGGTTGGATATGGAGCTCCGTAAACTCGATGCTTCATTTGAGAGCACTGAGAAGCTCATAAAACGCTTACAAAAAGCCGGGAAGAAGGTCGATCCCGGCATACTACCCATCATTGAAAGAATCCGTGCATCCAACAAGCTAACAATGAAAGGAGAGTTTAAGCGAGCGAAAGAAGTTCATTCTCAATTGAAGCAGGATTTACTAAACAAGATCGAAAAACGCAAATAATAAAAGAGGCCCCACCCCGTTACAGCGGGTTAATGTGGGGCCAAGGAGCAGATCGGGTGACCCAACTCCAAGGAACTTCTAACACAGCCCCTACCGAGCGTCAACGCCTCCCCTCCCCGGAGCCTTTCCAGGGTCGCCGCTGGATCTCCGTCCGCGAGGTCGCAGAGTATCTCGGGCTCCATCTGAAAAGCTGTTATGACCTTATAGCCCAAGGAAAGCTCCCGGCGGCCAGAGTCGGCCGGGTGATCCGGATCGACGTCCGAGCCTTGGACGCCGAGCTCGAGCGGCAAGCCAACGGGAACACGGCGGCCCCGTCCTACCTTGCCCGTTAGCCTCTTCCTCTGCTTCGCGGACTAAGGACAAGCAGCTTGATCTCCTTCACGATCCCCGGCGCCCCGGTAGGAAAACAGCGCCCGAAGTTCTCCCGCTGCGGAGGCTTCGTCCGAACATACACGCCGGAGAAGACTGTTTCCTATGAAAGCCTAGTCCGCCTCTCATTCGCGGCCGCTTATCCCGCCTTCGTTCCCCTCGAAGGCCCCGTCCGCTTCACTGTCCGCGCATTCTGCCCTATCCCAAATTCTGCCCCGAAGCGGCTCCGGGCCGATATGGAAGCCGAAAGGCTCCCCTGCCCGAAGAAGCCCGACAAAACCAATATCGAAAAAATCATCGAGGACGCTTTGAACGGGATCGCCTACAAGGACGATTCCCAGATCACCGACTCCGGCCCATTCATGAAGCGCTACTCTCCGCGGCCGCGGGTTGAAGTCGAGATCCAATCCCTCGAGGAAGGCCGAGGCTGAATTCATGAGCAGCGAAAGCGAACGCGCCGTCCTCGGAACGCTAATTTTCAAGCCGAACTATCTTGATTCCGTTGATATCGACGAATCGCTATTCTCTACGCCACTTAATAAGAAAGTCTTCTCGCTCATATCGACCATCTGGGAGACAGATCGGCCGGAGGAAATACCCCTGGCCGTTCTCAATGACCGCCTGATGGACGGGACAAGAAGCGATTACGTAGGCAATCTGACGACGGGCCTTCAAAGCTATTCCCTCGATCGATTTACCCAATGTGTCAACGAAGTCCGGAGGGCTAAAGAGCTCCGGCTTATTGCCGCCGCTCTAGATAAAGAGCTCCGCCTCGAGGTGAAAACAGGGAATCCGGATCATGAAGCCTGGGAGCGGATCTTCCGGAAGATCGATGCCCTCCGCACGATCGAAAGCAAAGGATCGGATCCCGTCCTACGTCGTTTAAGCGAGATCGATCCTCAACCGATCCTCTGGGCTTGGCCGAACAGGATCCCGCGGGGGAAGCTATCTCTGATCGTCGGGGATCCCGGCCTAGGGAAGTCTTTCCTCTGCGTTGATCTCGCGGCCCGGATTTCCACCGGCAGAATGTGGCCCGATCTTAGCGAAAGATCCGCCATCGGCTCGGTTCTTCTGCTCACGGCCGAGGACGGACTTGCCGATACTGTTGTAGTTAGAGCAGCCGCGGCCGGAGCCGATCTGTCAAAGCTGATCGTCCTTGAAGGAATTACGAAAAAAGGCGAAGCCCGAACGTTCAACTTAGGAAAAGATCTGCCGATTCTCGAGCGAGTGATCAAGGATACCCCTGACCTATCCGCAATATTCATCGATCCGATCTCCGCCTATCTTGGAGATCTGGACTCCCACAAAAACGCCGAAGTACGCGGGCTCCTTGCTCCCCTCTCCGCCCTGGCAGAAAGGGCCAATGTCTCGATCATCGGAGTCTCCCATCTGAATAAGTCCACGGCCAGCGAAAAAGCCGTCTATCGGGTCATGGGGAGCCTCTCTTTCGTCGCGGCCGCCCGGGCATGCTGGGGCGTGATCATTGATCCCGAGGATCCGGACCAGGAAAGGCGGCTTCTTGTCCCCGTCAAAACGAATCTGAGCGTCAAACCGACATCCCTCGGGTTTCGGATCATTGACGGCCGCCTCGAGTACGAATCGCAGCCCGTCCGGATCGACGCGAACGAAGCTTTCAGCTCGAAGCGGGAAGATCGGGAGCAGCGCTCTGTTGCCGAATCCTGGCTCCGGGAGATCCTCCAAGCCGGGCCGCAAGACGTCAAGGACATCATGAAACAGGCCAAGAGCGAAGGAGTCCCGGGGAGCACTCTCTATAAAGTCTGTGACAGGCTAGGGGTAATCAAGAGACGGCAAGGGTTCGGGCAGTTTAAAAACAGCACTTGGGAACTCGGAATGAGAGAAGCCCAGTGAATCCCCGGTTCAAAATGAAAGATAATATTGATAATTATGATAATTATGATAATTATGGCTTAAGCATACTTATCAATTTTCTCATATTTATCATAATTCTACGCGGTCATAGGGAAGGAACCGCCAGTAATCACAGATTTATAAGAATTCTCACGGCTGTCCGGTTAAGAAAAT
>DNYO01000064.1 GCA_003506795.1 Deltaproteobacteria bacterium | reverse complement strand
TTTTTTTTTTCAAGCAGAAGACGGCATACGAGATCAGCCTCGGTCTCGTGGGCTCGGAGATGTGTATAAGAGACAGAAGTGTGACAGGGCCATGATACGGCAGGTCTTCGCGAATCTCATCGGCAACGCGATCAAGTACGGCAGGAAGCGGCATACCGTCGTCATTGAGATCGGAGGGGAGCGAAGCGGCATGGACAACATCTATTACGTAAAGGACAACGGCATCGGCTTCGCCATGGAAGACGCGAAAAGGATTTTCGAGGTATTTGAAAGACTCCATTGCTCCGATGAGTTTGAAGGTACCGGCATAGGACTGTCAATCGTAAAGAGGGTGGTAGAGAGGCACGGGGGGAGAGTATGGGCCCAGAGCGGGGTTGAGGAAGGAGCCACGTTTTACTTTTCCATTCCAGCCGGTTGATCAGGAAAACACTGTGCGCCTTATCTGGCGTCTTTAAGCCTTCCCTTTCTCTTGTAGAGATCTTCCAGGGGCTCTACGTGTTCGGCGTCTATTGTCAGGTCCTTCACCTGCATCGGAATAAGCTTGACCGCGAGCGTCAGGATGGCGACGTTGCGCTGGGATTGACTCTGCTCGCGGGAGAAAAAATATTTCAGCAGAGGGATCTTTGACAGGAAAGGCAAGCCGACCTGGCTCTTGTACTGGGCGTCATTCACGAACGTGCCCACGACGTAGCGTTTGTTGTTTGCCTTGAGCACCCGCGTGGTCGCGAATGTCTTCGTCGCATATTGCGGAGCTGTAGTTGTGGAATTGTAGGTTTGCTCGCCGGTGACCACGCTGATCTTCACAAGCACATCGACCCGGACCTGGCTTTCCTCAGGGGTGCTCTTCCTGTAATCGATGGTGGTGGGTATGACGTCTACGCTTGTCTCCAGTTGCTGATAGGATGTCATGACGTTCCCGTTGCGATCGGTGCTGAAAATGGGGATCTGCTGCATGTTCGTCAAAAGGGCCTTGGTTCCGTTGCGGGTATAGACCTCGCTGGCGACAAGGACCTTGCCCCTGTTAAAAGCTTCGTTCAGCTGGGCGATCTTGGAGAAGTCAGTCGTAGGAAGACCGGCCGTGACCTGAGCCGTGTATTGGTCCGATTGATCCGTACCAAAGGTCGCCTGGGCTGTACCGCCCAGGGTAAGCCCGATTATATCCGGGCTCAGTGTGAGCCCTATGCTATATGCATCCTGATCGGCGAGCTCTCGAAGGCTGGCTGATATTACGACGATATGCGCCTGATTCTGGTCGGGTATGAACTGCTTGAGGATGTGGACTTTTTGAAGCAGTTCTTCCTTCGGTCCCAGCAGAATGAGCATCGGAGTAATGCCGGAAGCGGAATATACGACACCCTTCACCTTTCCCATGGTGCCGTTCTGTTCCAGCTGCGTCATGAGAGTGCGCATTGCTTCCACGCTCTCACGGTCGAAAAGTATTGTGGCGACGGTACCGTCGGAGCTGAGCTTGAAATTCAGCGGGCTGGCTTCGGCTACCAGGGGCGGCTCAGGATCCGGTACTGTCGTCTGTTCCGGCGGCTGCGGTGATTTCGGTCCGGTTGCTTCGTGGGCGGGTGTTTTTTCTGTTGCGGCTGTCTCGACAGTGATCGCGGGTTTGCCGGGAGGAGTATTGCTCGTACCGGCAGGCTGGTTTGCGGGGGGATTCGTCTGAGCGTTAGTTTGAATGACCGCCGACGGCATTACCAAAAGGGCTGCCAGAATTATAAAGACTATCTGGCGCGTTCGCACAGGTCGGCTACCTCCAAAGGTAATCACGAAGCTTGCCGGCATGGTCGATGCCGGTATTCTCGTTTTTCATTGCTCTGACCAAAGACATCTCTTCCATTGCATGCAGAAGGCTATCTCGCATACAGCAGGAGAGATGACATCCTGGTGGACGCTTTATATTGTTGTGTAATGCGGGTGAATTAAAAATGGTAGGCGCTAGGGGTATTGAACCCCTGACCTCTACCGCGTCAAGGTAGCGCTCTCCCACTGAGCTAAGCGCCTACAGCACTCCTTTTATATCAGCTCTATGGAAAAAAAGTCAAGACAAACTTTGAAGGGGGAGGGCCGGGTTTCCACCACGCCTTAAGTCCCGGCCCCCGTGTATGAAGTCTATTTCTTGAAGACCACGCCGCCTTTTCCATCGACGTCGACCGTCACTTTGTCGCTGTCTTTGACCTCGCCTTTGAGGATCATGAGGGCAAGGGCATCCTGGATCTTTTTCTGGATCAATCGTTTCAGCGGTCGAGCTCCGTAGGCGGGGTCGTAGCCTTCTTTAGAGATGAGGGCCCTGAGCTTGTCGGTAAAGACGAGCTCGATTTCGCGGTCGGCGGCCCTTCTTGCCATGATGTCGAGCTGGAGCCTTACGATCTCTTTTATGTTGTCAGCCGACAGACTTCTGAATATGATGATATCGTCGATGCGGTTGACGAATTCCGGCTTGAAATGCGTCTTCACCGCCTCGCTTACGCGGTCCTTCATCTCGTCGTAGTCCTTGTCGGTGAGGTCCGTTATCCACTGGCTCCCGATATTGGATGTCATGATGATAACGGAGTTCTTGAAGTCCACGGTTCGTCCCTGACCATCGGTGAGCCGTCCGTCATCGAGGACCTGGAGGAGCACGTTGAAGACCTCCGGGTGGGCCTTCTCGACCTCGTCGAGGAGAATGATCGAGTAAGGGCGCCTGCGGACGGCCTCCGTGAGATAGCCGCCTTCCTCGTATCCCACGTATCCGGGAGGGGCGCCGATAAGGCGCGATACCGAGTGTTTTTCCATGAATTCGCTCATGTCGATGCGGACGATGGCCTGCTCGTCGTCAAAGAGGAACTCAGCCAGCGCCCGCGCCAGCTCGGTCTTGCCGACGCCGGTGGGACCCAGGAAAAGAAATGACCCCAGCGGCCGGTTGGGGTCCTGAAGGCCGGCCCGCGCACGCCGTATGGTGTTCGCGACGGCGCCGATGGCCTCGTCCTGGCCGATGACGCGC
>DNYO01000097.1 GCA_003506795.1 Deltaproteobacteria bacterium | reverse complement strand
CCTGCTTCTTCTGGGCCTGATGTTTTTCATTGGTTCGGCCTCGGCTCAAACCAGGGTCATGGTTCAGCAAATTACGGGCCATCTCGAGGAGAGAGATAACGCTCTGTACAAAATCTCGGGATTATCAAAGGGGGATATGCTCTACGTCTATGCGAAAGGGACCTCCGGGAATTTCGATCCCATGGTGATGCTCTTTACGGCCGGGACCGATCTCGGGAAGGTAAGGAAGCTCTTTATTTCACAAATAAGGGAGGCCGTTGGGGAAGGTGAGGACCCTCTCGCGGCGTCCCGCGAACTTCTCGATAAATTCTCGCTGGCGTGGAACGATGATCTGGATGGGAAGTACGATTCGGCCCTGCGGTTCAAGATACCGGCAGACGGCACCTATACGCTGCTTCTCAGAAGCGCCCTGGGATCCCGGAGTTTCGGTAATTATCGTCTTACCGTGGGATTGAACGCTCCACAGGTTCTTACAGGAAAAGCCTCACCGACGGGGGAAAGGTTTGTATCCCTGGACAGGATAGCCTCTCATCTGGGCAAAGGGATAGAAGAGGTCAAGGGTACCCTAACGGGCAAGCGATATCTCCGGCTCAAGAACATCAGTCCCGGTGAGACCCTCTACGTCTTTGTGGAAGCGACCTCCGGGGACTTGAAACCGGTTGTCACACTCTACGATTTTGGGGATAAAGCCCTGGCCATTGCCAACGCCAGGGGCGAAAGGACTACCGCGGTCCTTCAATACAAATTTCTGCGCTTCATGAAGAACTGCAGGATACTAATATCGGGAAGGCTCGGGAATAAGACGGTCACGACCGGCGCTTATCGGGCGCTTATCGGTGTAAATGCCCCGGAGATCCTCACAGGAAAGGGCGAGGCGGGCGGAAATTCAATCCTGGCAAAGCCGATTCCTGTGAAGATCGGTATCAAGATGCAGCAGATCTCCAACGTGGATCAGAAGGCAGAAAACTTTGGTGTCGTCGCCACGTTGATGATGCAATGGGAAGACCCGGCATTGGCGTTCAGGCCTGACACCATACAGGACCGTGTTCTGGTTTATACAAAGGAAGCTTTTAGTAGAAGAGTGAACGAGGAGGGCAATATATGGCCCGAATTCTCCGTTTATAACCAGCAAGGCAACCGGTGGATCCAGAATAGCGTGGTAACTGTTTTTGCCGACGGAAGAGCAGCATACCTGGAACGTTCCTCTGTCACGCTTCAGGCCCCAGATTTCAACTTCCGGAATTTCCCCTTCGATAAGCAGCACTTTTTCATCCGGATTGATTCCGTCTTTCCGTCATGGTTCTTCGTCTTTGAAAATATGGAGGCCTTTAGTGAAGTGGGCAAACAACTGGGCGAGGAGGAGTGGATAGTCACCGGTTTTGATACGGTCATCGAGAAGGTGGAGATGGCTGAGCGACCGGTCTCCCGGTTCAACTTCAGCTTCGTTGCCAGGCGCCATTTGACGTACTACGTTTTTCGCATCTTTCTCCCTTTGTTGATCATCATTGTCGTATCATGGGTAATCTTCTTCCTGAAAGACTATACAAAGCGCGTGGACGCATCGGGGGCCAATCTCCTCCTTTTCATCGCCTTCAATTTTGCCATCTCCAGCGATCTTCCGCGTCTCGGATACATGACATTCCTCGACATGCTGATGGCGGCCGTTTTCGTGGTGACGGCGCTGATGCTCATACTGGCCGTACTCCTCAGGCGCCTCGTCAGCGACGGGAAGGAGGCATTGGTCAACCGGATAGACCGCTACGTGGTCTGGTTCTATCCCTTTGCATACGTAGTCGGGTTCCTTATCGTCATTCTCACATACAACTAATCGGATTTCAAAGTGCGATCGCAAAGAATGGACCGTGAACTACGCACCGGAAGGGGAGGGCACAAAGGGCCTGAGGTGATGTCTCCTAATGAGGGTACAATCTGAAACATTCGTTGCGGGACTGCATGAGGCGTTGTTCCAGTATGCTTGCGGTGGAGGAAGGAAGTCTGCACTGTGTACCCAGATTGATCGATTTGCAGGCGTCGTTCCACGCTGACTGGTAGTGATAATTTGCCGTCTGCAGGCATTCGGAGAGGGCCTTTCGCTTGCCTTCCGCATGTTCGCGCATTTGCCTTCTATACTGGTCGGCCTCTTCACGAAGCCGTTTTTCCTCTCTTTCCTTCTGCTCCATGAGGTCCCTGTTGGCCTCATTGACACGGTCTGCCAATTCCTTTCGTTTTCTCTCACGTTCCCACTGTTCTTCAACGACCCTGTCTTTGAGGCACTTTTCATCCCCTCTGGAGGCCTCATCCCGCCATTGGTTCATTTCCTCGATTTTCTTCTCGGTGCGGGCTAATTCCCTTGTAAGGTCAGAGTCGCTCATATGCTGCCTGGACACGATGTGCTGCTTTACATCGTTGATGGACACGGCAAAGCCCATTCCTTCCACATTCAGACCGGAAATCTTCAGGGTGTTGATCCCGATGGCGTCTCCCGCCAGGTTAATAAGCGGTCCCCCGCTGTTGCCGGGGCTTAAGGCCGCATCTGTCTGTATAAATGACGCTTTATAGGCAGGGAATGATCGCCTGGAGGAGCTGATGATCCCCCTGGTAAACGTTGTTTCAAAGGAAAGAGGGGTGCCCGCGGCTATAACCGTTTCTCCCTCGGAGACCTTTGAACTATCACCGATAGCCAGGTAGGGATAATCCCTTGATCCCTTCGTCTTCAACAGGGCAAAATCCCGGTCAGGGTCGAGAAGGACAAGATCGACATCGAGGACGGACCCATCCGAAAGTGAGGCCTTTCCCGTCTTTTCGCGCATTACGTGGGCGTTCGTGACGATGTAACCATCCTTGCTGATGAGAAAACCCGAGCCCCGGGGCCTGTCATCGGTAATGATCGTCACGATGGCCGGTTTTACGGCCTTTATGATGACCGACAGGTCGTTCGCCCTGGTGGACCGAAACGGATTGAAACGGCTGAAGCCGAAAAAGAACGCGGCAGTCAGCAGAATGACCAGAAAAAGGGTGCCCAGGAGGAAGATCGTTCTTCGTTGGTTAGTCTTTCTGGGTGTGCGGGCCACAAGAGCGGGGGCATCGCCGGTGTCGTGCCGGGCCTCGTCGGGTTTGGCCGCAGGCATACTGGAGCTTGCCAGGAAATATCTCTTGACGGACTCGTAGGCCCAATTGATCTCCTTGACATCGTTCCAGGAAGACTTCCGGGCCACGAGAAGACGGTAGGCCTTCTCGGCATCTTCGAAGGTCGATTGTTCATTCAGTCCAAGGATATCAAAGGAACGCTTTGTATTTGCATCCATGAGATTGCGTCGATGAAATATAATAAACGATTGAGTACATTTGTCAACAAAATCGGGGAAGACAGGGGTCGATTGCCGTAAATGGAGGTGCGCTGTCGGGAAAACGGGACAGCAGGGACGTGGCCACGAACCCTTCATATACCTGCCTGTGCCGGCGATGCGCACCACGTTTCGCCGCGTGCTTATCGCAAGAAAGATGACAGACATCGGTATGAAAGCGCTACAGAATAAATATCGGTTCCGTGACAGACGTAAAAGGTTCGCGGCAATATCGTAAATATGGAGGTAGTGAAATTATGCGTAGGCTCCACCCTTCTTGCAACGCCTGGTCGTCGCCGTGAATGTTCTTCCGGGCAGTTTTGTAGAACCGAAGCTTATGGACGGAAGCCCGAGTTTATCGGCACTGGTTGTTTTGCTTAGAATAATACGCTGAGAGAAGAAAAGCCGATGAGATTCAAAAGGCTCAAAAAGTTTCTGAACAGCTTTGGCCTCCTCTGGCAGGCTCTAAAGAAATTCGATGGTGACAATGGCTTTTTTTTATCGTCGGGGATTACCTTTAATATCCTTATCAACCTGATTCCTTTTATTCTCCTGCTATTAGCACTGGTGGGCACTTATCTCTACAACGACCAGGACGTGCTCAGTCATATTCGTCACTATTTCAGGAATATAGCTCCGGCGTTGGATCCAAAGATCATGGAGAACCTTATGGACGTTATCCAAAACCGCCAGATCGTGGGAATCCTGGGATTTGGAGGCCTGCTCTGGTTCTCCACCTGGGTCTTCGCGTCCCTGCGGATCGCTCTCAATATCGTGTTCCGGGCAAAGAAGAGCAGGGGAATCTTGCGTGGAATCGGCACTGATGTCGTGATGATCCTTCTGGCCGGGATGCTTCTCCTCGTGAGCATGATTCTTAGCTCCGCGGTCACCTTTCTGCAGGGTTACCAGGGACAGCTACCCGTGGTCATGGGGCCAACCATCCAATGGATCCTGAAATACCTCGTCCCCTTTTTTCTAAGCTATTGCCTGTTCTTCCTGATCTACAAGATCATCCCCAATACGAGGGTCGACTCCAAATCCGCCCTGCAGGCGGCCCTATTTACGGGCCTGCTCTGGGAGCTGGCTAAACATCTTTTTGGCTGGTATATCGTCCATCTAGCGAGGTACTCCATTTTCTACGGCTCGTTGAGCACCCTGATCATTTTCGTTTTGTGGGTTTATTACTCATCAATGATCCTCGTGCTTGGCGCCGAGTTCGCTTATTTTTTGGAAGAAGAGCGACGAAGGCCTGTGGCCTGACAACGGTGAAGGTTGGATTTGCGCGCATCGATTGTTTACGAGGCGGACAGGGGGGTGGAATCATCGATAGAATGGTGTCATCCACGGGGTGATTTTCTGGTCAGAGCGGTCGGAAACCCGCCCGCCTTGTCGCAAAAAAGGACGACAGGCACGGGTAGCAAGCCGCTACAGAATAATTGTCGGTTCTGCGACAGACAAAAGACAATGCCTACCGTACCATGATAGATGTAACCAATTCCATACACGGGACGCGAAACATGTGTCTCCCGGCGAGATTCTTATCGGCAGGAACACAAGGTTCCAGTAACCGGATCGGGCCAAAACTGGGATGGGAGGTCGCGTAGAAGTGACTATGGAGGTATATGATGGTGGAGAGTTTTGAAAGACAAGTCCAGACTATGGCCCTTCCTGCATTCAACATCCATAGGACATCCAGATTCAAGGAGAGGGATCTCAACGACGTTGTGAGAACACTTGAGGGTGTGTTGCCCCGATACATGGACGGCAACGTTGACACGAAGGTAATACTCTCGGAACTGGATCTGAGGATCATGGCCGACGTTGCCCTTGTGCACCAGGCCATGATAAATCTTGTAAAGAATGCAATGGATGCAATGCCGAACGGGGGAAACTTCTCGATCGAAACCAGCCGGGCAAATTTCCAAAACGGGTCTATAGCTGACGGGCGCAATGGCAAAGGGAGCCCCTGCGCCTTTATCTCGTTTGTCGATACAGGCTATGGCATTGACGAAAATATCAAGGGGAGAATCTTTGAGCCGTCCTTTACGACGAAAAGAGGCAAGGCCGCAGGCCTTGGTCTCCCGATAGCTCATCATATCATCAAGTTGCACGGCGGAAGCATGAATGTAGAGAGTGTGGCGGGACGCGGCACTGCAATAAACGTATATTTGCCTCTTGTAAGGCTGGAGTCGATAAATAGAACAGCAATAGCCTTGCCGGACCGTTTTAGGGGAATTTAATGTTTGTAGTGTCGTCGTGGCCATTGAATGAGGGTATTTTTCGGAGGATGGATAAGCCCGCCGTCCTTGTCGCAAAAAGTGCGACAGGCCTTTGCACTCAAAGGCTACACGATAATCGTTGATTATGCGACATACAGAAAAAGGGGTCTGTTGTATTATTAATTTACGGGCCCGGCGCCAACGGCTCGTTGTTAGTTGCATGCCGTACAGTGATATTCATAGAGATAGGCGGATGGAGCAAGACCGGTTGGGCTTACGCAGGGGATGAAGACGTTACAGAGTTCGGAATCGACGGGAATTGAGACATTTCGCGACGGGTCTCAATATGCCTCTGACGTCGTGTCGCTCGGAGGATCGGGTTTGATGGGCATGCTGGTATATCAGTCGGGCACCCGGAAATAGCGGCTTTGAGCTGAGGAGTATTACGGGGCAACAAAATATCCAAAAAAAAGGGGTAGATCATGAAAAGAAAGTCATTTATTTTGGTTCTTATCCTCGCCGTGACGGTGCTGTCCCTGGGAGGCTGCGGATGTTTCTACCAGCAGATGAAAGGGGAAACACCGCCGCCTGCGGCACCTCCCGCGGTCGTTACGCCGCCCGAAACCAAACCTGTGGTTCCTGTGGCTCCGCCCGTTGTAGCGGCGTCGCTTAAGGATATCAATTTCGATTTCGACAAGTATAACATCAGAGAGGGTGATGCTGCGATCCTCAAAGAGAACCTCAACTGGTTCAAAGCACAGGAAAACAGCGGCAAGAAGGTCAGGGTTGAAGGTCACTGCGATGAAAGAGGCACGGTGGAATATAACCTTGTTCTCGGTCAAAAAAGGGCCGACTCCGCGAAGAACTTTTTGGTAAACCTTGGCGCAGACGGCAGGCTTCTTGAAACTATCAGCTACGGGAAAGAGAAACCTCTCGATCCAGCACACAACGAAGAGGCCTGGGCCAAAAACAGAAGGGTGCACTTCCAGCCCATGCAATAATCGGGAAGCTCGCGAGAGGGGGGACCGGCCGGATCCTCCCTCTCAATTTGCAGAGCTGTTAGTTAACATAATATCCATTATCAGCACATAAGGAAAACCCGACCTTAGACGGCGACAGTAGTATTTTCTTGATTTTCCAGAGGTTCCATCGATTCGATGATACGACCTCATTTTCTTCACTGATTGTTGTTGACACCGGACCGTAATTCTTCTCTAATATAGTAATAGACTCCCTGCAGATTGATGGCCACCCTTATGAATAATGATATTCGAGACTTATATTCACTTGTTGATCTCCGGCTTGACAATATCGCTGAAAAGATATTGTTATCAAAGGTGAATGACGATGACGAAGTATACTCCAAGATCCTGTCACATGTTGAGGATATCTTCATTCAGGCTGCACTCAAGATATCGGGCAACAATATATCCAAAGCCGCCAGGCTTCTGGGGATAAACAGGAACACCCTGAGCAAAAAACTCAGGGTGTCCGAACACAGCGCGCGATAAATACAGAATCGTTACCCGGCGACGTATTTCGCTATCAGGTCGCCGACTTCCTTCGTTCCCATGCCCATTTTGCCGGCTTCCATTGAGGTCAGATCGTTCTTTATCGCCCTTTGGACGGCATTTTCGATTGAGGCCGCCGCGTCCGGCAGGGACAGGAACTCAAGCATCATCCCTCCGGCGAGTATCGCCGCCATGGGGTTTATCACATTCTTTCCCGTGTATTTCGGTGCAGACCCGCCGATCGGCTCGTACATTGAGACCCCTTCCGGATTGATGTTTCCGCCGCAGGCGACCCCCATACCTCCCTGAATCATAGCCCCGAGGTCGGTGATTATATCCCCGAACATGTTATCTGTTACAATTACATCAAACCATTCCGGGTTCTTTACCATCCACATGCACGTCGCGTCGACGTGGGCGTAGTCCGTCTTTATGTCCGTGTACTCCGTTGCCACTTCGTAGAAGGCCCGCTCCCAGAGATTGAATGCGAAGGTAAGGACGTTTGTTTTACCGCAAAGAGTAAGTTTCTTCTCCCTGTTTCGTTTCCTTGTGTACTCAAAGGCGAATCGCAGGCACCTTTCGACCCCTTTACGGGTATTGATCGATTCCTGCACCGCAACCTCGTCTTTCGTTCCTTTCTTGAGGACACCGCCAGAGCCGGTATAGAGACCTTCGGTGTTTTCCCTTACAACGACAAAATCTATTTCTTTCGGCCCCTTGTCTTTCAAGGGTGTTTCGACGCCTTCGTAGAGCTTGACCGGTCTGAGATTGATGTATTGGTCGAGTTCGAAGCGCGTCCTCAGCAGTATGTCCTTCTCAAGGATGCCCGGCTTTACGTCCGGATGGCCGATTGCCCCCAGGTACAGGGCGTCGAATCCCTTGAACTCGCTCAAAATGCTGTCAGGCAGGGTTTCGCCAGTCCTCTTATACCGCTCTCCCCCGATGTCGTAGTATGTCAGTTTTAATGAGAAGCCAAACTTCTTTGAAGCAGCCGTAAGAACCTTGACCCCTTCCGCTATGACTTCAGGCCCGGTACCATCCCCTGGTATGACACCGATATTGAATTCCTTCGACATTGAAACCTCCTGCTGTTTATTTAAAGTGCTTATCGGGCTGTCAAAGCCTTCTTCCCGATATCTTTACGGTAGTACATACCGTCGAATTCGATGAGACTCACAGCGTCGTAGACTTTTCGGATCGCCTCTACATAATTGCGGCCCATTGCTGTAACGCCAAGGACCCGGCCGCCTGCAGTATGGTACTCAGTGCCGATCTTCTTCGTACCGGCGTGAAAGACCATGACATCATCTCTGCCAGCCAGTCTGTCCAACCCGTGAATAACTTTACCTTTCTCTGGCTTTTCCGGATAGCCTCTCGAAGCGATGACAACGCAGACACTTACGCCTTCTTTCCATCTTATCTCTTTTATATCTGCAAGCTTTCCTTCGACACAGGCCATAAGGATGGGTAAAAGATCGCTTTCCATTTTAAAGATGATCGGCTGTGTCTCAGGGTCGCCAAAACGCGCATTGAATTCGATTACATAGGGTTTGCCCCCCGAGAGCATCAAGCCTCCGTAAAGCACTCCCTTGTAGGGGATGTCTTTTTCTCTCATGGCCGCTATCGTCTTGAGCATGATATCGGTGCGTATCTCTTCTTCCATAACTTCATTGAGGAAAGGAATCGGCGTGTAGGCCCCCATCCCGCCGGTATTCGGGCCGAGATCGTTGTCCAGAAGAGGTTTATGGTCCTGAGAGGCTGGCATGGGAAGAATAGTCTTGCCATCGGCGAAGGCCAGGTAGGAGGCCTCGATGCCGGGCAGAAAGTCCTCGATAACCACCTTTCTGCCGGCGTCACCGTAGATGCCGTTCACCATAAGCTCCTTGAGGACCGATTCACCCTCCGCGACGTCTTTAATGACGTAGGCACCCTTCCCCGCACAGAGCCCGTCCGCTTTAATGACAAAGGGCGCCTTCTTTTCGAGTATGTATCTCAGGGCCTTTGCGTGGTCGTCGAAGACCTGAAAAGGCGCGGTGGGGACACCGCTCGCCTTCATAAGCTCTTTTGAGAATATCTTGCTTGCTTCTATGGCTGCGCCTCGTGCCACGGGACCAAAGATGGGTATGCCTTTCTTTTCGAAAGCATCGACGATACCTGCGGCAAGCGGTATTTCCGGTCCGACGACAACAAGATCGACCTTCATCTTTTCTGTAAAATCGATGAGACCTGCTGTATCGGCCACATTCAGATCATGGCATTCAGCTACGTCGGAGATTCCGCCATTTCCGGGAATGCAGTAGAGTCGGTCCACATCATTTGACCTGGACAGTTTCCAGCAAATAGCATGTTCCCTTCCACCGGATCCGATTACAAGAACGTTCACAACCAACCTCCGGGATTCATTTAGATTTTCGACAAATAATCGGTAATGGCCCTGTCGTAGGCGCTTGTCAGGGCAAAGACCTTCCTGGCAAGGTAGAATCTCAACTCCTCCGTCGTGGCCCCGTCGTTGGCCGTCATGTTTTCGATGACCTTTACGTAGTCTTCCGGGTCGACGACGACGGTAACATACTTGAAGTTCTTTGCGGCCGCGCGGATCATGGAGGGGCCGCCGATATCTATATTCTCGATTGCATCTTCAAATGTGCACCCTTTGCTTACAACTTCAATAAAGGGGTAGAGATTGACGACGATCATGTCGATATGACTGATCCCATGAGTCTTCATCGCCTTCTGGTGTTCCTCGTTGTCCCTGATGTTGAGGATCCCGCCGTGGACCTTTGGGTGCAGCGTTTTCACCCGGCCATCCATGATCTCCGGAAACCCTGTATAAGCGCTGACTTCGATGGGATTCACACCGATGCCTTCCAGGTATTTCTTGGTGCCCCCCGTCGACAGTATTTCTACGCCCACTTTTGTGAGGAATAACGCCAGGTCAGACAAACCCGCCTTGCTTGAAACACTGACCACGGCACGCTTGATTTTCATAACACCCTCCTCTAAGCGATATAATCAAGGAATAATCCAGCTAAAAAATTGAGGAAAAAGCCCCGTCTGCCGTTCTCTAAGGTCTAATAGTAAATGTTGGATTGTCCCTTTGTCAATATGATTCTATGGCTTGCATGAACCAGGAAGACACGAGGGAGTCAGGCTATAACGTAGAAAAGATCGTCGCCGAGCACATAGCTCCTGATGACACCTTCTTTCTCCAGCACCTTCAGCCTGGTTTTGGCCTGGAAATGAGACAGGCCGGTGACCTTGACCATGTCATCGAGAGTAAGGGGCCGCCTTCTCAGGGTTTCCACAATGATATTTGTCCACTCCGCCTGTGCCGGCATTTCCGTCGTCTTATCAAAAGAGCAGATGACCTCGCAGACAGAACCGAAAAGTCCGCATATCGCCGTCAATTCACTTTCTTGCAGTCTGCCGGCCGTCTCTTCGCTCGGAGGCCGGGTGACCGTGTTCAGCTGTATCTTGTCCACGTTGAGGGTGGCCACGATCTGAGCCATCTTCTTCAATTCGTCGGGGTCGTCATTGACGTTCCTGATAAGCATGATCTCGAGCCAGATCTTCTTCGAATATTCTTTCCGGAAGATCGTCAGGCCTTCCAGCATCTTTTCTAAGCTAAGTGAAGGATGGGGCCTGTTGATGCGTTTAAAGACATCCTCGCTGACAGCGTCGAGCGACGGCAGAACTATGTCGGCCTCCGCAAGGTCTCTGCGGACATCCTCATCCCACAGAAGTGAGCCGTTCGTGATGACAGCAACCGGGATGGAGACACTTTTCTTCAACTCCCTGATCATCACACCCAGATCTGAATTGAGCGTCGGTTCGCCGGACCCTGAAAAAGTAATTACATCGATCGTCTTCCCGGTAGAAACCGTGTCGACCACCTGGCCGGTGACTATCTGCGGATCATAAAAGCTTCTCCGCCGTATCTCCTTGTCAGTGGTTTTGCCTATTTGACAGTAGATACAGTCGTAGCTGCAATATTTTGGCGGTATGATGTCGACGCCGAGGGAAAAACCGAGTCTTCTTGAAGGGACAGGACCGAATACGTGCTTCATATGGTAAGATAATATACAATCTGCCGTCAAATTAGAATAGAAATCCTATCGGTCTTGGGTTGACTTTTTCACAAGAATGTAATAAAAAGAAACACGCAAGGGGCGATTAGCTCAGATGGTTAGAGCGCTGGTCTCACATACCAGAGGTCGTTGGTTCGAATCCAATATCGCCCACCATTTGATCCGTTGGGGGCACAATGTCAGGACATAGCAAATGGAGTTCCATTAAGCATAAAAAAGGCGCGGCCGATGCAAAGCGCGGAAAGATCTTCACGAAACTGATCAGGGAGATAACGACGGCCGCCCGAATAGGCGGAGGCGATCCCGAGTCCAACTCGCGGTTGCGCGTCGCCGTTGACAGTGCCAAAGCGGAGAACATGCCGAAAGACAACATCGAACGGGCCATAAAGAAAGGGACCGGGGCGCTCGGCGATTCTGTTGCGTACGAAGAATATGTCTATGAAGGTTACGGACCGGGTGGTGTTGCCATCCTTATCGAAGTCCTGACCGACAACAAGAAGCGTACCGCGGCCGAAGTAAGACATTCTCTTTCAAGGCTGAATGGGAATCTCGGAGAAGCCGGCTGCGTTTCCTGGCTATTTGGCAAGAAAGGGTTCATGTCGTTTGACAAGAAGGTTGTCGACAGCGACAAGATCATGGAGCTGGCGCTTGAGGCGGGTGCGGAGGATATCAGCGATGAAGGGGATGAGATTGAGGTCTACACCGATATCTCCAATTTTGAGAATCTCAAAAAAGTCTTTGAAGAAAACAAAATCCCCCACATCGTCGCAGAATTAAGTATGGTTCCCCAGAACTATGTCAAGCTCGAAGGCAAGAATGCAGAAACCATGCTCAAACTGATGGAAGCCCTCGAAGATTCCGACGACGTTCAGAAGGTGTATGCTAATTTCGATATAGATGCCGCTGAGATGGAACGATTGACTTCATAACGGCTGCAGCTTCGGCAGGCTTTATTTCACGATACTTTGATGCGTTTTACTTCACCGCTTTGTCCGGTCAGATCCACTTCTTTGCCGTTCAGGTTCAGTTTTACGCCCCCCGCATTACCGATGAGCAGATCGAAATTTTCCTTAGCGTTGAGAACGATGATATCTTCGGAATTAAGCATGAATTCCTTTTTCTCATTCCCGTCGATGACGACACTGACCCACGTCCGTTCGTGGCAGGTAATCATAAGTTTCTTGACATCGGGGAACTCCGGCAGTGCGGCGCCTTGTTCACTCTGGGGCGTTCTCGCGCTAACGGAAGCCGGCTGAGTACCCTGTGTCGGTGAAGATTTTGAAACAGAGCGCTCCTTGTATATCTGGTTCAGGACAAAAAAAGCGATTATCAAGACGAATATGAGGGGGTAAAATATGGCTCGTCTTCCAACGCGCCGGGACTGTTGAATGGCCTCTTTTTTTGCCGGAACCTCGACTGCGAATGCTTCCTCCACCTTCGGTGCGAGTTCTAAAATATCTTCATTCATATCAAGAAGATGGGCGTATTCCTTGAGGTAGCCTCTCACATAAACTTCGTGGGGGAGCACACGCCAGTCCCCATCCTCTATCGCCTGCACCAACGATTTTCTGAGGCACAGCGAGTCAGAAATGTTTATGACCGTAAGCCCTTTTTCTTCACGCTTCTCTCGGAGAGTCTTACCAATTTTCTGAAGGTCTAATGACATTTATCTATCCTTCATAACTTATCGCTCAAATCGTTCCCGAATTAAGCTTTTGTCGCGCAGACATGGAATGGATTCGAATATTATATTGTATACTTTCCACTTTGTATTTCAAGGAATTTTTTAGCATATCAGAACAAACATGCTTTTTCTATGACATATGTCACAAAAATGTACCTATGGAGGCGTTATTCAAAATTAAGGAGAGCGCCCGCCTGGGAAAGCGGGCGCTTATTCCGCAACATGTTTATTTCATTTCGCTGTGATTTTTCAAGTCTTGCCAATCGTGATTGACATGATCCTGAATCTCGGCAATGAGGTCTTCCGTTAAATGGCGGAACCTGCCCTGCCCTTTAATATATTCGCTGACCGGCCTTAGAGGTTCGGGGCTATAAGTGATTCTGTATCTGCCGTTTTCGACTTCATACAGAGGAAATATACCCGTTCTGACCGCAAGCCTGCCATAATGAATAGCCTGGTCCGATGGTATCCGCCAACCCGTAGGGCAAACGGAAAGGACATGTATGTATGCCGGACCCTTGGCGGCCTTCGCCTTTTTTATCTTTGCCAGGAAATCGAACGGATAGGACGGACAAGCCGTCGCTACATAGGGAATATTATGGGCCGCAGCTATCTTGGGCATGTTTTTCTTCTGGGTCGCCTGTCCGATGCTTTTCTTACCCGGAGGGCTTGTTGTTGTCATTGCGCCGAAAGGCGTCGATGATGAACGCTGGATCCCCGTATTCATGTACGCCTCATTATCGACGCAGATATAGGTGAAGTTGTGTCCCCGTTCCATTGCCCCGGAAAGGGCCTGCAGACCGATATCGCTTGTTCCGCCGTCGCCTGCGATGGCAATGACATTAATATCTTTCCTTGCAATCTTTCCTTTATCCATAAGGATCCCTATCCCGGATTCGATGCCGGAGGCAACGGCCGCCGCATTTTCAAAGGCGACATGAATCCAGGGGAGGCGCCATGATGTGGTCGGTAGCGGCGTTGAGATGATTTCCATGCATCCCGTTGCCATGGCAATGATCGAATCCCTGCCGAAAACCTTGAGGCCCAGCCTCAGGGCAAGGATCTCTGCACAGCCCTGACAGGCCCTGTGCCCCGAGGTTGCGTATTCAAACTCGGGATTATCCGTATATCGTTCAAGACTCTTCATTCTCATGATCTCACCCCTATTACGCCGTAGTTCTTATTGTCAGCATGGGATAACTTTGCCGAAGAAACGACCTGTTCGTAGACATCCATCAACTCTTCGGGCTCGACATCTCTTCCACCCAGCCCGAAGATGAAATTCTCCAGTTGGACATTCAATCCGTTGGAGACGACCAGGCTGGCCATTTCATTGAAAAGCGGACCGTTCATTGCTCCGCCCGGCATTACCCGCTCCAGCACGACAATTTTCTTTTTGTTTTTCAGCACTTCTAAAACCTCAGCGTCGGGAAAAGGTCTGAAAAGCCTCAGTGAAACAAGGCCAAGCTCCTTTCCTCCCTCTTTGAGGCTGTCTATCGCTGTCTTGATGTTTTCGTTGATGGACCCCAATGCCATGAAGACAGTATCGGCCTTTTCTGTATTGTATGTTTCCACAAGGTTGTATGTTCTGCCGAATTCCCGGGAGAACTGGTCCATAACCTCCTTGACGACGGTCTTGGAATTCCTGATGGCCATCTCCTGACTGTACTTTGCCTCGGTATAGAGTTCGGGCATAGCGTAAGCACCCATTGTGACGGGTTTGTCCGGATGGAGGGTGTACAATGGATTATAGGGAGGCAGGAACCGGTCTACGTCTTCCTGCGAAGGGAATTCGATTGGTTCGATGACGTGGCTCAACGAGAACCCATCAAGATTGACCATCATCGGTAGAAGGACGCGCCGATCTTCGGCTATCTTAAAGGCCATTATAATTGAATCCACGACCTCCTGGCCGTTCTCGCAAAAAACCATGACCCATCCCGTATCACGAGCTGCCATGATGTCCGAATGGTCTCCCCAGATGGAGAGCGGCGAAGATAGTGCCCGGTTGACGGCGGCCATGACGATCGGAAGGCGCATACCTGATGCTATGAAAAGGATCTCATGCATAAGCTCCATGCCCTGGGAACTTGTCGATGTAAATGTGCGGGCGCCCGTCGCAGAAGCGCCGACACAGGCGGACATGGCGGAGTGTTCAGACTCGACGTTGATATAGGCAGCCTCAAGCTCGCCATTGGCGACAAGCTCCGCAAGATGCTCGACTATATGTGTCTGAGGCGTGATGGGATACGCGGCTATCGCCTCGACACGGGCCAGCTTTGCTGCAACCGATGCCGCGATGGATACTTCCATGCCTTTCTTCGTACTCATCGTTCCTCCTCCACCATCGCAATTGCACCCGGTTTGCACTCCTTCGCGCAGATGCCGCACCCTTTGCAATAGTCCAGGTCGGCCTCGTAGAAGCCGTCATCCCTCTGACGGATGGCAGCATCAGGACAGAAGAGCCAACAAAGACCACACTTCGTGCATTTTTCCCTGTTCCAGACGGGCTTGGAAGAACGCCAGTCCCCGGTCTTATACTCCATTGCGTTTCCGACATCTTCAATAACACAACCTACTGTTAATTCATGCCACTTGTATTGATCCATAGGTTTAGCCATAGATCCCCCTTCGTATAGAAAATAAAGAGCTGCGTTGATTTATGTTAAATGTGAATCGATATGTGAAAGTTTGAACAAAATGGTTCATATAAAGTGTTTGATATTTAAAGTGGTAGATGATAGCACATTTCTTTCCCTCAATCAACACCATGTTTTACGTTGGATAATGTGAAAACGGGTACATAAAACCCTCGGTAAACCCCTGTCATGAAACCATAATTAATATTGACAAACCGGACAGGTATATTACAATCTATATACGATCAAAAACCTTTTGGGGGTACTAAATATGCCAATCTACATAATGATCAGCACGCTGACGGACGAGGGACGGAAAACAATCAAAAAGCATCCCGAGAGGATCGAGGAAGTCAACCGGGAGATCGAGAGTATGGGTGCAAAGGTCCTTGCCCAGTACGCAGTTCTCGGTCAGTACGATTTTCTCAATATCCTTGAGGCCCCCAACAATGAGGCGATCGCCAAATTATCCATCGAACTCGGATCCAGGGGCACTATCCAGATCATTACGCTGCCTGCAATCCCTGTCGAGGATTTTATCGCGAGAATGGTCTGATCGGACCCGGCACTTCCGGAGAAATCAGCTGAGAAAGGTGTTTTTCAACGACAACCTTTCGATTGACAATCGTTCAGGAATAATCTTACATTAAAACCGTGAAAACTATAACATACAAAGATTCAGGTGTAGATATAGCTAAGGCCGATCGCCTCATCGACAAGCTCAAGGGGCGTATAAAGGCGACGCATAACGTGAATGTCCTCAATATGATCGGTGGTTTCGCCGCTCTCACCGAGGTACCGAAGTCCTACAAAAACCCCGTCCTGGTGAGTTCAACCGATGGTGTGGGTACAAAGCTGAAGGTTGCCTTCATGTCGGGAAAGCACGACACGGTCGGCATTGACCTCGTGGGCATGAGCGTAAACGACATACTGACCCTCGGGGCGAAACCCCTCTTCTTTCTCGACTACTATGCCTGTGGAAAGATTGATGAAAATGTTTATCCGCAGGTGATCGGGGGTGTCGTCGACGGTTGCCTTCAGGCTGATTGTGCACTCGTGGGAGGGGAAACGGCCGAAATGCCCTCCTTCTATAAGGACGATGAATACGACCTCGCCGGTTTTGCGGTGGGTGTCGTCGAAAAAGGCAAGATCATTGACGGTTCGACCATTCAGGCCGGCGACGCCGTTATCGGCCTTCGATCCAATGGCCTTCACAGCAACGGATATTCCCTGGTAAGAAAACTCCTTTTCGATGTAAAGGGTTTTCGCATCGATGAAGCGGTCCCGGGCATGCCCGGAAAACTCTACGAGGAATTGCTGAAACCGACCCGAATCTACGTGAAACCGGTGCTCGAGATCGTCAACCGTTTTACCGTCAAGGGCATGGCCCACATAACGGGGGGCGGCCTTCCGGGCAACATATCGAGGATCATCCCCGACGGCCTTTGCACGACTCTCCATGTCGATCCCCGTAAAGTCCCGCCGATCTTTCAGGTCCTCATGGAGGCAGGAAACCTCGATATCACCGAGGCCTGCTCCACTTTTAATATGGGGACCGGTTTTGTGCTGATAGTCAACGACCGTGATGCCGAAGACGTCGTTTTGTCCCTCACCAACTCAGGTGAGAGCGCAGCCCGCATCGGCACTATCGAACAAGCCGCAGGCGATGTCAAAGTAACAGTCGTTTCAGACTAGTACTGTTTATCTTTTCTCAGCGGACACTCTTTACATTTCGGGGTCTTCACACAATACTGCTGACAGAGCGCTACGATGAGTGCGTGGTATTCGTTAAAGAGATAGGTATCCGAAGGCAGGTTGTTCATGAAAAAGGCCTGCACGTCCGGATACCTGTATGACCCGTCATAGAGTCCGTGATTCGTAAGAAAGCGCTTTGTGTAAGCGTCAATCACAAAGATCGGTTTTTCAAGGGCATAAAGAAGGATGCTATCTGCGGTTTCTTCCCCGATCCCCTTGACACCGAGGAGCTGCATCCGTAACTCAGATAGTTCCTTTTCCTTTAATAATTCGATAGATGACATGTATTCATCATGTATCACCTTAATTATATTCTTTAATCTTATGGTTTTTAAATTATAATATCCTGACGACCTTATGTGCCGGGCCAGGATTTCCTCTTCTGCGTCATGCAGGCTTTTGATATCCAGCAACCCCGCCGATTTGAGGTTTGCAATCGCTTTTTCTACGTTCTTCCAGGAGGTATTCTGGGTGAGAACGGCGCCTACAATGATCTCGAGAGCCGTATCTCCCGGCCACCAGTGCCTTTCCCCGAAGTTTTCCAAGAGTATTTCGAAGATCCTAAGAAGTCTTTGCCGCATTTTCCACAATGTAGGAGACCATCTGTAAAATGGCCAACGTCTCGCCGCTCTCATTCGTGACGGTAATCTCTATATTGTCCACCTTCTTCCGGGAATGAACCAAGCGGGCCTGTGCGTATATGGTCTCCCCTTCCCTTGCACTCTTTTTGAAGCGGGCGGTGGATTCGACGAGCAGCGCCTTGTAGTCCATGCTGTTTCCGCAGGCACCTCCGACGTGGTCCGCAAAGGTAAAAAGAATGCCGCCGTGGATACCGCCGAATACGTTAACATGGTCCCTTGTGACAACCATCCTTCCCCGTGCCATCCCCTCTTCCACCTCACAGACCTCGATACCGAGGAGACGCCCTACATTGCAGTCATTAAATCTTTGCCGGATATCTTCGCATTTGGCCATATCTGATCGCACCGCCTATACCTTATCATAGTTGGCCCAAAATGAGAAAAAGAACTCTTTGATTTTTGCTAGTGCTTGTGTTAAAAAGACTCATATACTCGTTACGGTTCAACTTGCAAGGGAAGTGAAGTGAAAATCTTCCGCTGTCCCGCAACTGTGATGGGATCAAGCAGCGCACGGCGTGAGGCCGGCCACTGTTCCGGAAAAATGGAACGGGAAGGCGCGCTGGCTCGTACCTCCCTCAGTCAGGAAACCTTGGGTTGAATTCTTCGAGAAATTATCCTTACGAGGCATAAGGAGGTTTCCATGGCCCGCAGTCCTTTTCGTTGTTTTCTTTCAGGTATACTTTTGTTTGTCCCCCTTTTCGCATTTGCGGAAGAGTCGCCCTACAGGCTCGACAGTATCGTTGTCACTGCGACACGGACCGAGTCGAAGATCAAGGAGGTTCCGGCGAACATTTCCATCATCAGCCGGGAGCAGATCGAGGAGAAAGGCACACGGACTCTGACGGACGTATTCAGGGACGAGCAGGGTGTCTTCACGCGAAGTCTTCTCGGAAACCCGAAGTATTCGACGATCGACATACGCGGCTTCGGTGAGACCGCGGCTCAAAACTCGCTCTTTCTTATCGACGGCAGACGGGTAAACGAGATCGACATGTCCGGGACCGACCTCATGCAGGTACCCGTGGAGATGATCGAGCGGATCGAGATATACCGTGGACCGGCGAGCGTCCTCTACGGCGACAACGCGATAGGAGGTGCCGTCAACATCATCCTCAAGAAGGGTGACGGCACCCCGTCGGTTATTGCAGGTCTCAATACCGGCAGCTACGACCTCTACAACCCTTATCTCGGTGCATCGGGGAGACAAGGCAGACTTTCCTACAACATCCTTACTTCTTCATATGAAACAAGTGGTTACAGGCACAATAACGATATCCGTGCCAGGGATGCCTTCGGATCCTTTTCCTTCGATCTCCCCAGGGATTTCGCGGTGAGCGTAAAGGCGGGACACCACAGGGATACCTACGGCCTGCCCGGACCCTTGACCGATGCAGACTTGCACGGGGGCGTTTACGACAGGAAGGACTCCAAGACCCCTCTGGATGAAGGCAATACCGAAGACAATTTCATCGATGTCGAGGCGTCCGCAAAACCTTACGAGACCATTTTTCTTTCCATGGGCGCAGCCTACCGGAAAAGGCGCTCTTCTTTTCATTACGACATGGATGGCAATCCCTGGGATTCCATGAGGCGATTTGAGACCATGTCCCTCACACCGAAGATCACGATCAAGGAAAATGTTTTTTCGCTGAAGAACACCCTTGTCGGCGGAATCGACTATTACTATTCTCCCAGTCGGAGCAACGATCTCGGCACCGGTAGCGATTCCGATACCAACATTAATAAAACAGAATACGGTTTTTACGTAAACGATGAGATCCATATCATGAAAGACCTTCTGTTCAGCGCCGGCTACCGCCTGGCCAAGGTCAAATATGATATCGATTATACCGACAATACCGGGTTCCTGGCTCCGATCAACGATTTTGTTAAGAAGGAAAAGGACGCCTTCCGCTTCGGTCTCAATTACGTCTTCCCCGAGAGAGGAAATATATTCGTCAACTATTCTAAAGGCTTCCGATTTCCGGCTACCGACGAATACTTCAGCCCCTTTGCGGCGCCGCCGATCAACGAGGCACTGGAACCCCACACGGCAAAAGAGATCGATCTGGGAATCCGGTTTAACTTCGCAAAAAACATCGGCGCCAGCGCGACAGTCTTTTCCGGCCGCCATAAGAACGAGATATACTACAACCCCCTCACGTATACCAATTCCAACTACGGCAAGACAAAACGCGAGGGGCTCGAGACGTCGTTTTTCTGGGTCATTGTCCCCGGCCTGAGACTTGATTTCGGTTACACGTACATGGAGGCAACATTTGACGGAGACGACCTCGACGGGAACCGGGTTCCCATGGTCCCGAGGAATAAACTGACCGGCGCCCTTTCCTTTGCCCTTAATAACCTGACCCTCACTTTCTCGTCGCTATATGCAGGCGACCGCTATATGACGAGCGATATCAGGAATGCCTATCCAGCCCTCGGCGGCTTCACCATACATGATCTCACGGGGGTCTATACCTGGAAGGGCCTGAAGGTGACGGGCGGGATCAGAAACCTTTTTGACAGACAATACAGTGAATATGCCGTTATCTCCAACTCGATGGGTGCGAGAAACTATTATCCGTCCCCCGAACGCAATTACATACTGGGGGTACAATATATATACAAGTTCTGAGGAATCCATGTCGCCCGATGATACCATAATAATGTTGAGGAAAAAGCTCGAAAAGGCCTTCGCCGGTCTGAGGCCCGAGGGTATCCTTTTTTCCGGCGGCCTGGATTCTTCCATCGCCGCCGCTCTTTCGGGATGCAAAAAAGGTATCCTCGTGACGCTCGGAGACGACGGGCCTGACCTGGAATATGCCCGTACGGCCGCTGGTGCGCTGGGGATGGCCCTTACCCACAGGACTGTGCCCGTCGATGAGGCCCTCGCCGCGATGCCGCAGGTGATTACGATGCTGCAGAGTTTCGACCCTGCTCTTCCCAATGATCTTGCCGTCTATTTCGCCCTTAAAGAGGCGAAATCGATGGGCTTAAAGTCCGTCATGACCGGCGACGGGTCGGATGAGCTTTTCGCCGGTTACTCATACATGGCGTCGATGAAGGACCTGGAGGGGTACCTCGGGCACCTGTCCCGGGTAATGAGCTTCAATTCAACGTCTCTTGCGCGGCACTTCGATATCGAGGTGCTCCAGCCCTTCCTTCATGAGGAAGTCCTTGATTTTGCCCTCCGGATACAGGGAAAATGGAAGATCAGGAGAGAAAATGGCCGGGTGCACGGTAAATGGATCTTGAGACGGGCCCTCGAAGGTCTTTTGCCTGACAGCATCCTCTGGCAGGACAAGAGACCCCTTGAAACAGGTTCGGGGATGGCAGGCCTCAATTCAATTCTCGATACCGCCATATCAGACCGCGAATTTGAGGAGAAGAAGCGCTCACAGGGTAAGCGCTTCTTCAACAAGGCGCATCTTTATTACTACGAGATCTACAAAGAGAAGATTGGCGACGTTCCCGTCCCGCAGGAAGATGAAAAACCCTGCGAGGGATGCGGCACGGGAATGAAACGGGAGCGCAGTCATTGCAGGATATGCGGATGGGTAGAGGGGTACGCCTGATGAAAGACGATCGGAAAGATGTATTTTGTTCCTGGAGCGGTGGCAAGGAAAGTGCCCTGGCGCTGCACAGGGCCATTGGTTCGGGGATTGCCGTGACCCGTCTCATCAACATGGTAACGGAGGATGGTTCCCACTCCCGCACACACGGCATCGAAGCCGCCCTCCTTTTGCTCCAGGCTAAGGCCATCGGTATCCCCCTTATACAACGAAAGACGACGTGGGACGGGTACGAAGAGGAGTTCAAGAAAGTGCTCTCCGGGTTATGTGGCGAAGGCATATCGCAGGGTGTCTTTGGCGATATCGATATGGAGGAGCACAGGGCCTGGGTGGAAAGGGTCTGTGCTGAATGCGCGGTGCGCCCTTCCCTTCCCCTGTGGCTCGCAAAGAGAGACGACCTGCTTGCGGAATTTATAAACAGCGGCTTCAAAGCAGTGATCGTCGCCGTCGATCGAAATTATCTCGATGAAACCTGGATCGGCAGGGAAATAGACAGCACGCTTGTAAAGGACCTCCAATCTTTGGGTGATTCAGTGGACATATGCGGCGAGAGGGGCGAATACCACAGTTTCGTCTATGACGGCCCTATCTTTCGCAGACCCATCCAACTTGAAAAAGGCGGTGTCCGGTCGGCGCCGGGATATTACTTTCTCGATATCGGTGCATATTCAATAAAGGAAACCCGGTGATCCTGTTTTTCTCAAAGAAGATGAGCACCGCTCTGGCCGCTGCCCTGGTCATGGTCGTCGTCGCCCTGGGCCTTGTCCATGCGGCGTCCCCGCAGAGGGCGCAAAAGACGGCAAACCCGCAGCGTATTGTTTCACTTAGCCCGGCCGTTACGGAATCTCTCTATCTTCTGGGATTGGAAAAGAATGTTGTCGGGGTGACCACTTACTGCAGCAGGCCGAAAGAGGCAAAGACCAGGGAAAAAGTGGGAACCATCATGGAACCCAGTTTGGAAAAGATCGTGAAACTGCAGCCCGATCTTGTTCTTGCCATGGACCTCACGGACCGCAAAAGCGTGCAGAAGATGAAAGATCTTGGTCTCAATCTCGTCACTTTCACCATACCATATACCTTTGAGGGGCTTTGCGACGTCTTCGTCCAGATAGGAAGAGTTACCGGCAAGTTTGAGGAATCGAAGCGCCTCGCAGGTATTGCGAAGGCAAAGGTCGCCGCAATCCAGAAAGCCACGGCTCGTCTGCAAAGACCCCGCGTGCTGGTTCAGATCGGTTCAAAACCATTCTACGTGGCAACAAAAGACGTGTTCATGGACGACTACATAGATTTTGCCGGCGGGACGAACGTCTTCAGGGACGCCGTCTCGGGCAGCGTGGGACGGGAAGCCGCGATTGTACGGAACCCTGACGTGATCTTTATCGTGACGATGGGGCTCAACGCCCAGAACGAGCGCCTT
>DNYO01000048.1:7398-14296 GCA_003506795.1 Deltaproteobacteria bacterium | reverse complement strand
CTTCACCCGCAAAGACGAACAGACGCCGGGGGACACCGCACCCGCCCTGTCGAAGGCAAACAGGTTCGGCGCGTTCTTTTCGTTTAGCGAAAAAAATGACCCGTCGGTACGGACAAATTCGGCATCGATATAGTTGTCGGCACAGGAGCCGTACGCTGTCGAAAAAAGAGATACTATCCCCGCGCACATCATGGTGCCGCAGACCAGGGCCGCCGGTTCCGCCACATTCACGCGGTAGCCCCTTTGCGCGGCCTCACGCTGGAGTTCGAATGCGGCAACCCCCGGCCCTACCCTGACGGACCAGTTTTTCTCATCGAACTCGATCTCTTTCATCCGGTTAAGATCGATGACCGCTCCTTCGCAGAGTTCGAATCCCATGAGATTGGTTCCGTTTCCGCGAACCACCCACGGGATCCCGGCACTCCCAAGCAGTTTCAGAAGTGATGATATCTCCTGGCGTGTACCCGGCATGATGACGTATCTCGGCAGTGCAGGTACGGCCAGGGGTGACGGATCGTGGGAATAGGTGACGGCGATGGCCCGGTCGTTCGTGGCCCATTCGTCCCCCACGATCCTTCGCATGCTTTGCAGTAAAGGGTCGGCATCTGCTTGTGCAACGGGCTTGCCGGCGGCCAGGTGACGGGCGACATGTGATTTGAGGGCCTTCATGACACGCATCGGCCTCAGTCCTGTAACGAAGCAGCACTGGTAATCGCACTTCCCGCACAGATCGCAGCTCTGGGCAATCTCCACGCATTTTTCCGTAACGTGGACCTTGCCCTTCGCCAGCGCCGCGTAGAGGTCCACCCTCCCCTCGGGATAAAAACTGACGTAGCCGCGCTGGGCCCCCGAGGCACAAACCCCGGTCCCCAGGAAATCGATCTTGCACATTGCATAGTGCCTGCAATTGCCGGCGATACCGAGCGCCTCATCCACTTCAGTAACCATGACGGGAAAACTATGACCGATACCCGGGTTCGTCAAGTGAAGCCGGGCTCTCCGGCCCGATGCCGAGAGGCTCCGGCGAAGGGGATGATATTTTGATCGTTAAAGAAGTTTTTTTAATAGGTCGTATAGGTCAAATAAGTCCAATTGGACCTACGGTGTTGCACCCGGTCAACAAGACCGCGGTGTGTTCAATCGTCTTCGAACGCTTCCTGACGCATTTGCTCTTCGCGTCCGGCCACGTATTGCGTGATAGTCTTGAGAGCATCTCCGGGCAGGGAGGAAAACTCGACCCCGATCCGGGTCAGGTCCATCAGGTGGATAACGTTCCTGACTATAGCCCTGGCGGAGACATCGCCGAACATGGGAACTCTGATTGTCAGCTCGATTGCATCCCCCGGTTTGAACCGGCTGACCTCCTCGGTCATCATGAAGGAAATGCCGCCGCTGCTTATATCCACCGGTTCGACATCGACGACCTCACCGCCGGCCACGACCATCCGCACCCCGACGGGATGGGCGGCAAGAGGCTGCACCCGGACGTGTCTTCGTCTCTCCCGCTTAGTTATCCTGTCGGGAAACCGGACCGTCACATGCATACGGCGGTGTTCGGCGAGTTCTATGGAGAGAACCCTGGACTCAAAGGTATAGAGCGAACTGGCTCCGGCGCAGGTGACCACGGCGTGTCCCGTTTCCGGATACTCTCCGGGAGCGAGCGGCGCCTCGATCAGCAGATCTTTATTCTTGCCGTCCCGGCAGACAAACCGGCAGTCATCGAGGACGATGGTCTCATCTATGACCACCCTCACGGGCATATCCTCCTGCGTTATCTCCCGGATGTATCTATCCACCTGATGTTTTTCGCGCAGGACGATGAGGCTCTTTTTGTCGTTTCTTTTCATAAGGTCACATGTTTCCGGTCTTCATCCTGTTAATTTTCTTTCAATTCATTCCCATTTACAAGAGGAAAGTGAAATTGACTTTTGCGGTCCCTTCGTCTACGCTTAAGAGCAAAACCGATGCTCATGACTAAAAAGTATTTTGTCCTGCTTTTTCTCCTCGTATCCATGGTATGGCTGCCCTGCGCGGGCGCAGACCAGTATGGAAAGGATGTCAACATCAGTCTCTGCTTCACCCCGGGGGGTTCCTGTACCGACAGGATCATAAGGGAAATCGCCTCGGCGCGCTCCGAGATACTCATCCAGGCATACTCCTTCACATCCGCCCCCATCGCGAAAGCGCTCATCGAAGCCCACAAGCGGGGCATCAAGGTTGCGGCCATTCTCGACAAGAGCCAGCGCACCGCGAAATACACCTCCGCCACATTCCTCGCAAACATGAGGATCCCGACATACATCGATGACAGGCATGCCATCGCCCACAACAAGATCATCATCATCGACGGATTGACGACAATAACCGGCTCCTTCAACTTTACAAAGGCCGCGCAGGAAAGGAATGCGGAAAACCTCCTCATTATCAGATCGAAGGAGATAGCAAAGGCCTACCGTGAAAACTGGAACGACCACCTGAAACATTCAGAAAGATACGAACCTAGATATTAGAGGCAGGGATCAGGGATCAGGGATCAGGGATCAGGGATCAGGGATCAGGGATCAGGGATCAGAATAAGGGCGTTGGATGCAGGAGTCAATCGCTCTCCTCTGATTTGCATTTCCCGGCAAAATACTTGCAGGGCTGAGTGGTTCATATTGCCCTTCGAATGGAAACACCTTAAACAAGATGGATGATCTCAATGCCACCCCAGTGATCGTTGAGGTAATCGGCCACAACCCGGCGATGGCAGTATTGAGGCTTATCCTCGCTGCACAGCAGACAGCCGTCCGCTATGACTTTCTTCGGCACAACATCCTCGACGCGCCTTTGACGCAAGAGTGCACGGAGTCTGGTTTCGTATGTTTTCCAATCAGGTTTCTTCGCCTTATATTCATCGAGAAGTTCTTTGCTTGGAGCAAGTACCGGCAGATGCCGGTACTCCATTGCGCAGATCTCTCCCAGGAAGTAGGCAAGGTCATCTTTCTTTGCGAACCCGGCGAGCTGTGACACATTGTTCAGACGCACATCGATGACGCGTTTCGCGCCTGATTCCTGGAGCATCTTAAAGAAGGTGCGTGCCGACTTTTTTGTGAACCCGATCGTAAATAGTCTCATGGTATGCCCCCCGGTTTTTTTCATTCTCCTGCGATCTCCATTAATTTGCAAGAATAAAGGCAAATGCAAAGAGTGACCGGGTTGTCCTTGGGAGAGCGAACAGCGACAAATATTTGATTCCGGAATGATCGTGAGTTAGACTACCGTCTGGTCCTTCAGGTAAAGTTCAAAAAAATTCGAAAGCGGGTGTCGTGATGGCGAAGCATTCTCATGGGTTCGTGGAGACGTTCGATGGTTTTCTCGGCTACGGCATGGACAGGCAGACCGATGAAAACACGGTGCAGGTCTTCCTGCAGAAATTCTCTGATGATGATCTTATGGCGACGATCATCAAGCGGATGTCCGACGACGATCTTGCCGAGGTGTTTGATGTCATAGGCAAAATGCTGAAGAAACACCTGACCGAACCCGAATACCACCAGTTGTTCCTCAAAGACGAAGACTGACCAAAACCGAAGGAATTGGCCCGCACCCGTCTTTCACGGGAGCTCTTCAAGGTTCTCTTCGGTATCCTGTGAATCAGGGAAATGTTTAACATTGGCTTCGTTTGTGCGATAATCCTTAAGATGCGCAGAATTAAGGTGCATCCTCGAAGGGGGTAAGAAGAGAGTGCTTGTCATTGGGGACAGGTACCTGAAGGGTATCCTCATCAGTCTTGGCCTGCTCGTTTTGTTCATCCTGTGCCTGCCACACTTCACGATGCCCGCGGAAAAATCGATTCGCGTGGTCATGGATAACAACTACCCGCCATTCGCTTTTATGGACAACTCGGGACGCCTTCAGGGGATACTCGTCGACCGATGGGCTCTCTGGGAGAAAAAAACCGGAATCAAGGTCGAACTCACCGGCATGGACTGGGCGGCGGCCCAGCAGCACATGGAAGCAGGCGCCTTCGATGTCATTGACACCATGTTCTTCAACGAGAAGCGCGGGAAACTGTATGACTTTTCAAAACCCTACCAGCAGATCGACGTCCCCATCTTCTTTCATCAAAGCGTTTCGGGAATCACGGATGCACGCTCCCTGGCCGGATTCACCGTCGCCGTCAAGAAAGGTGATGCGGCCGTGGATTTTCTCAAGGGGAAAGGCGTTGACAGTTTCACCGAGTATGTCAGCTACGAAGCCATCATCGAGGCGGCAAAAGACCTCAAGGCTGTCGTTTTCGTTGTCGATAAACCCTCGGCGCTCTATTTCTTGTACAAGAAAGGAATCCACGGTCGGTTCAACCACTCCCGGCCTCTTTTCACGGGAGCGTTGCATCGCGCCGTGAGGAAAGGGAACGCCCCTCTGCTAACTGTCGTTGAGGAAGGCTTTGCCCAAATTACGCGCAGTGAGTACCGGGCAATTGATGAAAAATGGTATGGTTCCGGGGAGTTCCCCGCTCAGTACCTTCGCTATGGCGGCATAGCGGCTGCCTTCATCGCCGCCGCCCTGCTTGGCCTCATGGTATGGAACCGCGCACTGCGCCGTGCCGTGCGCCGGAAAACGGCCGAACTCAAGAAAGAGATGGAACTGAGCGAAAATCGGGCTGAAGCGCTCAGAGAAAGCGAGGAACGTTTCGCGCTCTTTTTGGAACATTGTCCGATTCTCGTCTTCCTCAAAGACAACGAGAATCGCGCCATTGCGCTGAGCCGGAGTTTCGAGGCGCTTCTGAAAAAACCTTTGTGCGATATCCTCGGCAAGACATCGGAGGAACTTTTTCCTCCGGATCTTGCACGCAGCATCCGGGCCGACGACGAGGAAGTCCTGAGGTCGGGAGCCGTGAAAACAGTCGAGGAGTATTTCGCAGGGCACCGGTACGTGTCATGCAAGTTTCCTCTCCATCGCCCTGACAAACCTCCTCTTCTCGGTGGTTTCACTATAGATATCACCGACCGCAAGAAATTCGAAGAGGCCCTGAGGAGAAGCGAACAACAGTACAGGGATGTGGTCAATAATGCCAACAGCATCATCCTGCGATGGGATATACGGGGAAATATCCTTTTCATCAACCCCTTTGGCCTCAGCGTTTTCGGGTACCGCCAGGAGGAACTGATCGGCCGGAACGTCGTGGGCACGATCGTGCCGGAAGTGGAATCGGTGAGTTCCCGGAACCTCGCCGCCCTGATGGAGGAGATCCAGCGCAATCCCGACGGGTTCAAAAGCAACGAGAATGAAAACAGAAAGAAGGATGGCCGGCGGATTTGGGTGTCATGGACGAACAAGGCCATTCTGGACGAAAAGGGTGAACGTGCCGAAATCCTCAGCATCGGCCAGGACATCACTGAAAAAAGATCCCTGGAGACCCAGCTCCTTCAGGCCCGGAAGATGGAGGCCATCGGAACCCTCGCCGGCGGTATCGCCCATGACTTCAATAATCTGCTCATGGGCATCATGGGCTACACGTCCATCATTCTCCTGTCAACCCAACCGTCAGACCCCAATTACGAAAGACTGAAGAACATCGGGGAACAGATCAAGAACGGAGCCGAACTAACAAAACAACTTCTCGGCTTCGCACGGGGCGGTAAATACGAGGTGAAACCCACCAACCTCACCGATCTCATCGACCGCAGCGCCGATATGTTCGGACACACCAAAAAAGAGATCACCATATACAAGAAACTGCACAAAGACCTCTGTATGGTCGATGTCGACCGCAGCCAGATAGAGCAGGTGTTTCTCAACCTCTTTGTCAACGCATGGCAGGCAATGCCGGCCGGAGGCGAGATTTTCGTGGAGGCAGGCAACATCACGATGCCTGACACGGGGATCGTGCCCCGGGAGGGTCTTTACGCCAAAATATCGGTGATGGACACCGGCGTCGGCATGGACAAGAAAACGCAGGAGCGGATATTCGACCCCTTCTTCACCACCAGGGACCCGGGGATAGGGTCGGGGCTTGGCCTGGCATCCGCCTGGGGCATCATCAAGAACCACCAGGGGGCGATAACCGTCGAAAGCGAACCCGGTAAAGGGACACGGTTCGACGTCTACCTGCCCGCCTCGCAGAAGGATACCATTGAGGAGGAACCCCCCGTGCCGGAAATTGCCCGGGGCAGCGGGACGATACTTCTCGTAGAGGACCAGCCGGCAGTAGCGGCAACCGCCCGGGAGATGCTGCAGGCCCTGGGTTATCATGTTCACGTGGCACAAAGCGGTCTTGAGGCCCTTGAGCTCTTTGCCAGATACAAAAACAGCGTCGATCTCATTATCCTCGATATGATCATGCCGGGGCTGAGCGGAAGCGAAACCTATGACAGTGTGAAAAAGATCGACCCGAATATCAAGGTGATCCTGTCCAGCGGCTACAGCATTGAAGGACAGGCGGCACAGATACTGGAGAAAGGCTGTAACGCTTTTATTCAGAAGCCCTTTACCATCAATGACCTGTCGGCGAAAATTCAGGAAGTCCTCGGCAAGGACTAGTTAAGAATATTGAAGCTCGCAGGAATCTTGCGCTTGCATATCGGGCAAACCGGTTCTATGAGCGTAAAGGTCTTGCCGAAAACATCCACACTCCTGAAAAACACCCCGGGCGCCTCGCAAATTGTCTTTTCACTGAAGATCTTGCCGCATTCACAAACAGGATACTCCTGTCGTATTGTCGTCCCCCGAAAGGCCTGATCAGCGTACCTGGTAACCATTTTTTGTTCTTCCGTTGTCATGGCTTTAATATAATCTCCTCATTTCTATTTGGCAACCCCATCCGGAGACATCCCGATATCGCTGCTGTGTGCTCCCAACCGTTCTGAAAATGTAGTCGGTATCTGTTCGGGAAAACTTAACCTGAGGAGCGGCC
>DNYO01000048.1:0-7388 GCA_003506795.1 Deltaproteobacteria bacterium | reverse complement strand
ATACTATCGAAGAAGAACTGCGCGAGCAACCTGCTCTACGGTACCGATTATCACTCGCATATGGGAACGGAATATGGAGGGATGGCCGTACTGGGAGACCGGTTTCATCGCAGCATTCACGATATCAGGAAGTCGCAGTTCAAGTCCAAATTCTTCGAAGAATACAAGGAAATGGCAGGAAACTCGGGTATCGGCGTCATCAGCGACCGCGATGCGCAGCCGCTCATCATCGGGTCGAAGTTCGGCACCTTCGCCATCGTCGTGACGGGTATCGTGGAGAACACCACCGAACTGGCCAAGGAACTTCTTGACCTAGGAGAAACATTCAGCGAGATGTCCGGCGGCAGAATCAATTCCGTTGAACTCATCGCCAAGCTGATCACACGAGGAGAGACACTCATCGACGGAATTCAGGGTGTTTACGACCGTATCGAGGGTTCCGCTTCCATACTGCTCCTGAAAGAGGACGGCATCTATGCGGCCAGGGACCGTCTGGGGAGGACACCGCTCGTTGTAGGTGAAAAAGACGGCGAGTACGCCGTGGCGACGGAAAACTGCTCCTTTTTGAACCTGGGGTTCCACGTCGTAAAGTACCTCGAACCGGGGGAAATCATCAATATCAGTCCCTCGGGACTTCAAAGCCGGCTTGCCGGAAGAGACCGGAACCAGATATGCTCCTTCCTGTGGATATACACGGGGTATCCCGCATCGAGCTATGAAGGGATCAACGTGGAGGTGGTGCGCGAACGTTCCGGCGGGTTTCTCGCAAGGAACGATAATGTCGAGGCCGATCTGGTTGCCGGGGTGCCCGATTCCGGGGTCGGCCACGCGATTGGCTATTCAATAGAATCTGGCCTTCCCTTCCGCAGGCCTCTCGTAAAATACACGCCGGGGTACGGCCGCAGCTATACGCCTCCGTCCCAGGAAATACGCGACCTCGTGGCCACTATGAAGCTCATCCCCGTCAGGGACGTCATTGCCGGGAACCGGATCGTCCTGTGCGAGGACTCCATCGTGCGAGGCACACAGCTCAAGAATTTCACCGTTGCGAAGCTCTGGGAATCCGGCGCGAAAGAGATCCATGTCCGCCCGGCCTGTCCCCCGCTCATGTTCCACTGCAAATTCGCCCTCTCGACCCGGTCCATCGACGAGCTTGTCGCGCGTCGGGCCATCAACGCCCTTGAAGGCAGACATGCCGAGGACATCACCGAATATCTCGACGATACGTCTGAAAAATATCAGAAAATGGTCGACTGGATCGCACGGGAGATCAATGTGACCACCCTGAAGTACCAGAAGATCCGGGACATGATAGAGGCCATCGGCCTGCCCCGCGAGAAACTCTGCCTGCATTGCTGGATCGGGGAAGGCGCCGCCTGCTGCGCGTGACAACCACTGAATTGACGAGGTAATATGAGGGGAGACGAATTCTTTCGTCAGCTTGCCGTACGCGAGCCCTTCACCGGTTTGCATCCTTCCGTCGGGGCCTTTTTCAGGGATTACCTTTCCCGGGAGAAGGCCGTCAGTTTCGACGGCCGTTTCGTTATCAACACCCATTTTCCTCCCTTTCCGGGCGGAGCTTTCGACAACCTCGCGGAACATTTCGGCGCACTCGGTGAGCGTGAAGGCCGCAGGCTCTATTCCGTCACCTTCGGTGTCACCAACCGGTGCCGTTACAGGTGCTGGCATTGCTACAATGCCGGACGGAAACAGCGCGACATGACCTTCGGTAGCGTTGAAAAGATCACCCGCGAGCTCTCCGGGATGGGCAGCGTGATGGTCACCCTCTCGGGAGGGGAACCACTGCTGAGGAAGGACCTGGAAGACATCGTCGGCCTTTTCGACAACAGGTCCTGCCTGATGCTCAATACCACGGGTTCGGGCCTGACGGAAAAACGTGCCCGGGCGCTCAAAGAAAAGGGACTTTTTGCCGTCGGCGTCAGTCTCGATTCGATGAACGCCGAAGAACACGACAGGATGCGCGGGAAACAAGGCGCATTCCGGACAGCCTTGCGTGCCCTCCAGACGGCGGCCGACAACGGCCTCTATCCCTATATCGTGGCGGTAGCCACCCGGCATCTCATTCATCCCGATACCTTCATGAGATTCATCGAATTTGCAGGCAGGGCCCGGGCCCGGGAGGTCCACCTTCTTGAACCCTGCCCCACAGGCAGACTTTCAGGCAGGAGTGATGTGGTCCTGGAAGCCGCGGAGCGGAACCTCCTGATGGACTATCAGAAAGAGGTGGCCGTGCGGGAAGATCTGCCTGTCCTGTCCACCTTCGTTTACCTGGAATCCGCGAAAGCCTTCGGCTGCGGGGCCGGGTTGACCTATCTCTACATCGACGGCTCGGGAGAGGTCTGTCCCTGCAATCTCGTCCCGTTGAGCTTCGGAAACGCAGTGCGGGAACCGCTGACGGCAATTCTGGAAAGGATGGGAAGGTACTTCATGAAACCAAGGACCTCCTGTGCGGGGCATGTCCTCGGAAGTCGTATCCCGAAGGGACCCATGCCTGTTCTTCGCGAGATCTCCGAGGAAATATGCCGCGAGCACCTTCCCCGCAATCACAGGCTGCCGCGGTTCTTTACCGTGAAACGTGGTGCGACGGCAAGCGTCGGAAGCAGGGAACTTCGGGACGCCTACGACAGGATACATGCGGATTATGATATGCACTGGCTGTCGGAAGCTGCCAGGCCCGTCCAGACGCTTGTCCGGAAGATCGCCGGCACAAGGGTCCGCAGCGTCTTCGAGGCAGGTTGTGGAACTGGTTTTGCCACGTCCCTTATCGCCGGCCGTTTCGGTCCTGTGTGCTCGGTAACGGCGGCGGACATCTCGCGGGAGATGATCGGCGTCGCCAGGGAACGTATCCGTCTTGCAGGGCACAAAAACATCCGGTTTTTTCAGGGAGACGCCCTCAAGATATTGCGCCGCCGTGGTCCTTTCGACCTCATCTTTACAAGCTGGGTCCTGGGCTACATCCCCCTCACGGCCTTTTTTGAATCCGCCGCGGCTTCGCTCAACGAAGGCGGCCGCCTTGCCTTTGTCGTTCACCGGCAGAATTCACCTGCGAGGGAACTCGCGATATTCCATGAACTTGTTGCTGAGAACCCCTCGGTGCTTAAAAAGCGTGTCCACTTCGATTTTCCGGAAGGACCGGCCCACCTGGAAACACTTCTTAAGGAAGCCGCCTTTATCCCCGAAGATATCTCCGAAGGCCGCATAACATTCAAATGCGGATCTCCCGAGGGCGTTCTGGAACATCTCACCAAATCCGGGGCCGGCACTGCCTTCTATGACGCCCTCGATCCAGGTTCAAAGGAGGAGATGGAGCGGCGGTTCAAGAAAGCCCTCGCCGGCCGTGTCCAAAAAGGGGCCTACAATGTCGTGCACGATTATATTCTCTGTGTCGCAAGGGCGGCTTCGCCGGGTCATGAAAGGAAACACCCGTTAACAAGGGAGGCGGAAAGACCATGAAGAACGTGATTACAGTCGATATAGGAGGGACGAACAGCCGCTTCGGCCATTTTCGGGTCAGCGATGAAGGCCGGCTGTCATACGTGGACGGGTTGCGGCTCAAAACACACAGCGCATCGTCACTTGACGATCTCATGGAAATGGCACGCAATAAGGGGCCGATTGCGGCGGATACGCAGTGGGACGCCGTGGTCCTTGCCGTGCCCGGTGCCGTGAAGGATAATACATACGCGAAGCTGGCAAACGTACCCTGGGCCGTGGACGTGTCCGGTCTTCGCACCCGGGCGGCAGGCGCCCGGATCTTCCTTATCAACGACTTTGTGGCTCAGGCCTTTGCGTGTCCTCTCACGAGCCGCTTAAACACACAAATCGTTCAGAACGGCGAACCCCAGGCGGCCGCCAACGTGGCAGTCATCGGTGCCGGTACGGGTCTCGGACACTGTGCACTCGCTCCCACCGGAGGGGACTCTTTTGTTCCTCTGCCTTCAGAAGCGGGGCATGCCGCCTTTGCCTTCTACGGAAAGACCGAAACAGCCTACCAGGATTATCTCCTGGAAAGGACGGGCGCACAATACCCCTATGGCGATATCGTTGTAAGCGGACCGGGTCTCACACACCTTCACGCCTTTCTAACTGGCCGCGACCTCGAGCCGGTGGATGTCATCGGTGAGATCACCCCGGAGGCGGAAACAACGGTCCTTTTTGCCCGCTTCTATGCCCGGGCATGCCGCAATTATGCGCTCACCGTGCTGTCCCTGGGAGGCCTCTTCATCGCTGGCGGCGTTGCCATGAAAAATCCCTTTCTGGTAGTAAACGATCATTTCAGGCAGGAATTCACCGATTCGGCCCACTACGGGACGATGCTTGCAAAAATACCCGTCACGCTCATCCTGAGTGAGGACAGCGGTCTGTGGGGGGCCGCGAATTATGGGGCCATCAATCTGAGAACCGGATGACCGCCGTGCGGAAGGAGCGGCAGGACCGATGACGGATGACCGGTCGGTTAGATTCAGCACACTCGTGTAAAAATGTAGAAAGACTAATACGTCCGGTTGGTCCGGGCGGGTGCGAAAGAGAGCAGGTACGGGATATGAACGCAGGTTTTTCCATACGGCAGATGACGATGAACGATGTTGAAATGGCTGTGAACTGGGCGGCTGACGAGGGTTGGAACCCCGGGTTGAACGATGCAGGCTGTTTCTATCATGCGGACCCGAATGGTTTCTTTATCGGGGAGCTCAGCGGCGAGCCGGTGGGATGCATCTCGGCCGTGTCCTATGACGACTCCTTCGGGTTCATAGGCTTTTACATAATCAGAAAAGAACTTCGCGGGAAATGGTACGGCATCGAGCTCGCCAGGCGCGCCATGAGCTATCTCGGAGCCCGAAACATCGGCATCGACGGGGTCGTGGGGAAGATACGAAATTATGAGAAATTTGGTTTTACCCTGGCCCACAAAAATGTGCGATACGCAGGCAGAGGCGGCGGATCGGCACCGGCTGATCTCGTCGAACTCTCCACCGTCCCCTTCGGGGCGACCGTTTCATACGATGCCGCCATCTTTCCGGCACGACGCGACGGATTTCTTGAACGATGGATTAATCAGCCGGGCAGCGCGTCCTTCGGATGCGTCAAAGACAGCCAGCTGAAAGGCTACGGCGTGATACGCCCCTGCAGGACAGGATTCAAGATAGGCCCCCTGTTCGCCGACTCGCCTGACATTGCCGAAAAACTGTTTGGCGCGCTGGCAGGAAAGGTATCTCCCCGGATACCCGTATTTCTGGATGTTCCCGCAACAAACCCCGCCGCCCTTTCCCTCGCGCACGGCCATCACATGACGCCCGTATTTGAGACGGGCAGGATGTACAATAAGGAGGCGCCCGCCGTCCCCATGGAGAAGATATTTGGAGTCACAAGCTTCGAACTCGGCTGATCTGCAATTTTTTCTTGCACGCGGAATGCCCGATTATTCTACCTCAATCATGCAAAAAACACTCTTAAATGTCATATACTTCTGCCAATCGCTCTCATGAGGTGTATAATGAATGATAAGGACAGGGGAAGGCCGTAACCCGTCAATGAGCTTCCGGGAACTGCGCCGCAGATTTGCGGACTTGGAAACGTTGAAGGCTAAAGAGTGATCTCGTGAAAGAAATACTCCGTAAACTGGAACACGATTTACGTGAGCGTACCAAGGAACTCAATTGCCTCTACGCTATTGCGGATATTGTTGAAAACCTGAACCGCCCTTTAGAAGAAATTCTTCAGGAAATTGTCAACTTTCTTCCTCAAGTATGGCAGTATCCGAACACAACCTGCAGTCGCATCATCAGGGGCACGCAAGAATTCAGGACAGATAATTTCAAAGAAACTCTTTTTAAACAGACCGCCGATATTGTGGTCAATGGAAAGCATGCCGGCATCTTAGAGGTCTCTTATCTTGAAAAAATGGAGGAATGTGACGAAGGACCCTTCCTGAAAGAAGAGCGCAGGCTCATCGATGCTATCGCGAGGAGACTGGGAAAAACTATTGAGCGCTACGAAATGGAGGCAGCGTTAAAGCGAAGCGAGGAAAAATACCGGAGCATCTTTGAAAACGCAGTTGAAGGGATATTCCAGACAACGCCGGACGGCCGGTATTTGAGCGTGAACCCCTCTCTTGCGAAGATGTACGGGTATGATTCCCCAGAGGAGATGATCGACTCCGTAACCGATATAGAAAGACAACAGTATGTAGACCTCGAGGACCGCGAGGCTCTCAAAAACCTCTATGACACGCAGGGCTTCGTGGAAGGGTTCGAGACCCAGCTATACAGAAAAGATGGAGACAAGGTATGGATTTCCATGAACGCCCGGGCGGTAAGGGGTGCGAATGGTGAAATAATCTACTATGAGGGTACCACCGAGGACATCACCAGGCGAAAAAAGGCGCAGGAAGAGACTACACGTCTCGAATTGCAGCTCCGCCAATCTCAGAAAATGGAGGCCATAGGCACCCTTGCGGGAGGCATCGCCCACGACTTCAATAATATTCTTTCCGGTATTATGGGTTTTACCGAAATGGTACAGGATGATATGCCTCCCGACAGCCGCGCTTATCACCGGCTTGGACTGGTCCTTAAAGGAGCGCATCGGGGACGCGATCTTATAAGACAGATCCTCACCTTCAGCCGTCAGACCGAATATGAGCAAAAACCCGTCGCATTAAGCGCGATCGTGGAGGAGGGCCTTAAACTGTTAAGACCCCTCCTCCCCACAACCACTGAAATAAGATTCAAGAGTCTGACTGACGACGATACGATACTCGCGGACTCCGCGCAAATACACCAGGTTCTCATGAATCTCTGCACCAACGGCGCCCAGGCCATGGGAAGGAAAGGCGGCGTCCTGGAGATAAGCGTGACGAGGGATCATTTTAAAAAGGGTGACCTTATGCCCGTTCCCGACATGAAACCCGGACACTATTTAGCACTCAAGGTGCGCGACACCGGCCCCGGTATGCAGCCTGAGGTAGTTGAACGGATATTCGATCCCTTTTTTACCACCAAGGCCCATGGGGAAGGCACCGGCCTGGGACTTTCCGTAGTCCATGGCATCGTCAAGAGCCACGGCGGCTTCATACGGGTCGAAAGCGAACCGGAAAAGGGCTCGGTATTTCATATATATCTGCCGAAGATAGAAAAACGGGAAGCCCTCACCGTCAAAGAGGAACTCCCGGTAAAAGGAGGAAAGGAATGCATACTTTTCGTTGATGATGAAGATCTTAACGTTGAACTGAACAGCGAGAGGTTGGCCCGGCTGGGTTATGAAGTTGTAGCCACAACGAGCAGCCTGGAGGCGCTGGAAATCTTCAAAAATGATCCCCGGAGATTCCATCTTGTCATCACCGATTACACCATGCCGAACCTGACCGG
>DNYO01000022.1:2601-10717 GCA_003506795.1 Deltaproteobacteria bacterium | reverse complement strand
CGACGATGCGATGGGACTCCTCATAAATTACTCCTGGCCCGGTAATGCCAGGGAGCTGATCGGTATCATCAGGAGGGCCTCCGTCATGTGCGACGGGGATGTTATCGGTCTCGATGATCTGCCCCTCCATTTCCGGGCGGAGCACCCCCTGTCAGGTTCCGTATATTCGGATCAATCCCTGGACGATGCCATATCGGTTATGGAAAAGAACATGATCGTCGACGCCCTCAAGAAAGTTCAGGGTTCGCAGGCAAAGGCCGCCAAAATTCTCGGAATCTCCGAGCGAAGTATGTGGTATCGGGTGAAAAAGTACGAGATAGAGACCTGAAAAGACTACAAAAAGTGTTGCTCCTGTTAACAAAAATTGTTGTTCTTTGAAGGAAGAATGCTATATGCCGATCGGTTTCGGGAAGAAGATTCTCTTTACGATTGATTTTGTCAGTCCTTGTCGCCGTATATTTGTTGCATTTTGTCAGACCTTGCGGTATATAGAAACAAATCTTAGGACGTCGGCCGTATTGGCAGTATTGGTACGGCACGTATTTTGCAAAATCTTAACCATCTAACGCCACGCAAGACAAGACAGGAGGGACCACATTGAAGACGCTCAGGAACAATAAAGGTTTTACCCTCATAGAATTGATCATCGTCATAATCATTATCGGTATCCTCGCCGCCGTAGCGCTTCCAAAATATCTCGAGATCAAGGAAGAGGCCGGTGATGCGACTGCGAAAGGTGTTCTGAGCGCATTGCGGGGCGCAAGCGGCATTTTGTTTGCACAATATAATATCAAGGGCACGACCACACCTTATACAATGTCCAATATTATCGACGCCGCAAGTATTCAAGGTGTCACTCTGACGGGGACCAGCGGAACGAGCGTCCAAATACAGGTTCCCGGTGCCGCAACGTATACCATCACTATTCCGACGGCAGCTCAGATGCCCACAACCCCGGCATCACTGGTATGCCAGGAAGTGTCGTCCGGTACTACTAACCGCTGCACCACGTGGTGATGAAACGATCTATTGTTCTTCTATGAAGAACCTTACGCTTTCGGTTGGTTGAATAGACTCAAATCCCTCCTGGCAGTCCTATTCTTTCTGATCGTTGGCGTGTTGTATTTCAACCCGATGCTCTCCTCCAGGCTCATTTTTTGTGAGAGAGACCTCGCTCCCTTTTTCATTCCACCGAAGTTGCTGTGGGTTTCCCAGCTCAAGAATTTCGAGTTCCCTTTCTGGAACCCCCACAACTATTCAGGCATTCCTCTTCTGGCCACCCTTCAGCCGGGGGTTTTCTACCCGCCCCATATCTTCTATCTGCTGTTGCCATTCAATGTTGCCTGGAACTGGTTGATCATCCTTCATTTTGTTTTTGCGGGACTGGCCACCTATGCATTCCTTCGATATATCAAGGTCACGAATCTTTCCGCGGCGGCCGGCGGTATGGTCTTCATGCTCTCGGGGTATCTCCTTTCAGTTCACAACCTGCTCCCTCACCTTTTCGGGGTATCCTGGTTCCCCCTGATCCTGCTTTATTTCATCAAGTACTTTGAGGCAAACCGTAAGCGCCATATCGTCCTCTCGTCGATATTCCTGGTAGTCCAATTCCTTGCCGGTGCCCCTGAGATAGTGATCCTCACGGTAATCGTCCTTTTTATTACGGTTTTCTTCCTCAAGGTATTCACGAGTAACGATGTATCGATACGAGACAGATTGTTTGCCCTGCTGTGGATCGGAACGATCTTCATTTTTCTGTCGGGGATTCAATGGACGAGTTTCTATGAGCTTCACAGGCAAAGCATACGATCCTCCGGCTTGAATTACATCAGTGCAACCACGTGGTCATTCGCCTGGAGGGATTTCATTCAGTTCTTCCTCCCCGATGTTTTCGGATATCAGCAAACACTGGAGAAGTACTGGCTGAACCAGTCCTGGCTGAAAACCGTGTACCTGGGCTTGGGACCGTTGTTGTTTTCCACTTTCTTCTTCGTCAGAGGCGGCAGAAAGCGGTTCTTTTTTGGGGGCCTCATAGTCTTTTCTCTCATACTGGGGCTGGGAGGGAATACCCCCGTATACAAATTGCTCCATATGATTCCGCCGTTTAACGCCGTCCGCTACCCGGTGAAGTTCCTCTTTCTTCTCTTTTTCGCTATTTCCGTCACGACTGCCATGGGTCTGGATGTTCTCCGAGAAGGCCTGCGAAACAATGATAAGGCTGTGAAACGACTGGTCCTCGTCTTCTTTTACACGGGCTTTGTATTCGCTCTGGGTTGGGGTTTTCTGAACTTCCGGCACGAAGAAATTGTGAACTTCCTCAATCAGAAGAGAATGAATCCGCCGCTCTATAACGAGATATGGTTCAACGTGCACAACGCCAAACGGTTCTTGCTTTTTTCTTTCCTGCTGTGCACAGGCCTCCTGCTATATGCAAGATTGCGCTTGAAGAAGATTCTGCTGTGTTCCGTGGTCCTGATTTTAGTCATGGATCTGTTCCTGGCAAATTATGGTTTCTATGGCAGCGTGTCATGGAAATGGTTCAGAACTCCCGATGGATTTGCGAGAGATATTTCAAACAACGCTGAAACTGAAAGATTCATGGTATCCGTGAAAACGGAAAATGATCTCAATAGCCTTCTGATTGGGAAAAATACCCTGGTTTCGCCCTATGCAGCCATGCATGGGCTCTATTCCACCGGCGGCGCCGAGGTTATGAGAATAGACTACCACGAGAAGTACCTTGGTCTGTTTCGCTGCGTTCAGGGCCTTGAGGAAGCACGTTCCCTCCTGGATATCGGCGGCATAAAGCATGTGATCCTATCCTATCCCGTAGATAACAGTGAATTTAAGCTGGACGGACAGGAAAAGGTGAACGATAAGGATGCCTACCTCTACACATATCGGGGATACCCGGGAAGATTCCTTTTTTTCAATAGGGTTCATTTCGTGGACGACGACCAAAAAGCGATGCTCAAAATGATAGACCAGGAGTCCGACTTCAGGAAAGAACTTATCATTACGTTACCGGGGGCCCGGGAAAGCCTGTTGGCCAAAAAGCCGATAAGGGGCACCGGACATCTTGTATCCTATCATTCAAACAGGATTGTTCTCACCTCCGAAACGGATGGCGACGGCTTTCTTTATCTGAGCGATACCTATTATCCCGGATGGCGCGCTTATGTCGACGGCAAGGAGACGAAAATATACCGGGCTAACCTGGCATTCCGGGCGATAGAAGTACCGGCCGGCCGGCACACCGTTGTCTTCAGGTACGTACCTCTATCCTTTTACCTCGGTCTTTGCCTGACACTATTCGGGGTATTGCTTTGCATATGGTTGTTGCTTAGAGACAGGAGGGTTTCTTCTCCATCCCCAAACGGGCAAGATCATAGTGCTATTGATGATAAAGGCAACGATGTATGACGGCTGATAAACAACGCTTCGCTCGCTGGCAGCTTTTTGCCGCAAAAAGGTCCGCTCTGAAGGCTAATACGCTTTTGCCGACAGAATTGAAAGGGGGCCGGATTCTCGATATCGGTTGCGGATTCTTTCGGAATTTTCATGTTGAAACGAACTTTTCCCAAAAGTACGGCCTCCACAAGGGGATCGACAGAGAACTCAGGATGGACCTGAAGAGAAGGCACGACGTCGCGCTTGTCGACATTGACCTCGAATATTCCGCCCGCATACCCTTTGACAGCAGTTTCTTCGATGTTGTCACCACACTGGGTGTCTGGGAACACCTGGGACTGAAGTGGAGGCTGCGTATCGTTCAGGAGATCGAAAGGGTTCTCAAGCCTGGTGGTGTTTTCATCATGACTACGCCGACAAAATGTACCAAAAGACTGCTGGATCTCTTTGTCGGGCTCAAGGTGCTAAGCCCTGTTGAGATTCGGGGATACAAGGCCACACATTCAAGGAAACAGATTCTCGCCATGCTGAAAGAGGGTGGGTTTCCCATGTCTTCCGTGGCTTCGGGGTATTCCGAACTCTTTATGAACATATGGGTAAGGGCGAAGAAAGAGCCGAACCTGTTTGAACTCGAAGAGTTTGAACCTCTGGAAAGCTAGATAATGGTGCTGCAGCAGCGCCGCGGGGACCATTCCCGCAGGAAAAACCTGCCCTGCAGGCAAATTATATGAAAAACCTCTTTAAAAGTGTTCTCCGTTAGTACTATTATAATGATTATCTGGAATATCCATGGAAACCATTCTACTGACAGAGGATGATGTAGCTCTCAGGGCTCAGATGCGTTTTGCCCTGGAGGAGCGTTTTGAGGTTCTCGAGGCCGGGGACGTAAGGAAGGCCATCAACCTTCTGAACAAACACGACATTACCCTTGCGATCCTCGACCTGGGGCTGCCTCCCCACGAGAACACTCCCGATGAAGGGTTGAGGCTCCTGCATTATATTCTCGAGAATTTCGGCATAAAGGTCATCATTCTTACGGGACAGAAGACGGAAAGCGCTGCACTTGAGGCCATTAAATCGGGGGCTTTCGATTATCTCGTCAAGCCGGCTTCCATTGAACAGGTGCTTTTTTCCATCGAACGCGCCATTCTTTTTCGCGATACGGAGCGCAAGCTCGAGGAACAGGGTCTCGCGAAGATAACCTTCGGCATCGAAGTCGGGAAGGGGCTTCAGCCGGCCAGGGAGGAGGCGGAGAAGAATATTATTCTCAAAGTTCTCAAGGACACGAACTTCAACGTTTACAAATCGGCCAAGCTTCTTGGCGTCAAGAGAGAGAGTCTCTATTACTTCATAAAGAAATTCGGTTTCAGACGGGAGGACATCGATGCTGACGCTTAAGCTCATCCAATCGATGTACATGTTTGTCATCGTGTCCGGCCTGGTCGTGCTCGTCATCCTTTTTTACCTGCGCTACCTCACCAACCGCGCCTTCAAGGTCCAGTTGATGATGGTGGAGACGAACAGGGAGAGCAACTACGACATTGCCCTTTTCCTGCCAAAGGCACGGGATCTCATGAGGAGGGCCGAGATTGAGGATATCTTTTACGATATCACATACGGCGAAAGCTCCTTCTCAAAAGCGGGACCGGCGCATAAGAGAACGATTACCCGGAAGATTACGCGACCTGACTATTCCATAGGTCTCGGTATAGTGACTGTCAGCCCGCGCGGCTATCAGAGATACATTTATATGATCATCTTTGAGACGCTTCTTCTCCTCATCGAAATGGATCTGCTTATGAGAATAAAAGTGGCCAATGAGGCGCTGTACAATTTTTCCAAGCTTCAGGCGTTTCTGCTCCACGATGTGAAGAATGTGACCCAGTTTATCAAGGGGCTCCTCTATAATGTCGGGAGGGTCACCGGGGCGGAGCGCGAGCACAGGTTCATTGAATACCTGCGGGAGTCGGCCCCCGCGCTTTCCGTAAGGACCGACAAGATCCTGGCTACGCTGGAGATCGGCACGGAAAAGGAAGATGAGGAAGGCGATGAGCAGGAGGTTGATGTCGGCGCCCTGCTGCGAGAGCTTTTCGAGCTCTACGGTATCAGGGGCGAAGCAACGGGACGCGGCAGTGTCTTTTCACAGAAGCACAAACTGGTGACCGTCTTCGACAATATAATAAAAAACATTAGCGAGAAGGCCACAAATGAACCGCAACTGGAGTGTTTTGCTTTCGTCAGGGAAGAGGGCGAAACGGTAACGGTGATTATCTATGATACGGGTAGTCCCATTAAGGATATCGAACGGATGTTTGAGCCTTTCTATACGACAAAGAAGTCGGGACTGGGTATCGGCCTTTTTCAGGCGAGGCACGTTGTAAAAAAATTTGGCGGCAATATGACTGTCGCAAATACAGACCGGGGCGTGGAATTTACAGTCACTCTCATGAAAGGCGCCGGGCCCCTCAGTCTTACCGCAGATCAAACTCTTTAATATTCAAGGTTTTTCCCAATTCATTGTAAATATCCTTTATCCGTAAACCCGATTTACCCGTAAATTCACCTTATCTGTAAACCAAAATTACCTGTAAAATCAGCCTATCTGTAAATTAATTCTACATCTTGCAGGCCTTATTTTTTCCCAATATATTGAGTGTAGACATGGAGACAAAAGCCAAATACGAAAGGCTTCATCATGACAGAAAGGCGCAGGCGAAGACCGGGCGAAATGGTTTCACGGTCATTGAGCTCGCCGTCGTCATGGTGATCATCGGGATCATGGTCGGTCTCGTCGTAAAAGGTCAGGCGCTTATCGTGAACGGTCAGGTAAAACAGCTTGTTAACCAGAAGGAAGAGATCGCGAGTGCCTTTTACGGTTACTACGAGCGTTTTGCCTATTATCCCGGTGACGATCCCAACGCCTCAGAGAAATTCAGCGGCGCTGCGAACGGCAACGGCAATGGCCGCGTGGGTGTGGGGGCCGGGGCAACTGCACCGAACTTCGCCTGCAGGGAAACAGGGAGCGAACAATGCGATCTATGGTTTGAGCTCAGAAAGAGCAATTACGTGAGCGGCGCGGGGTTTGCCAATCCCAGGCACTCATTCAGCGGCAATGTTGCCCTGACCTACAATAGAGTGGGTACCGCCGCCGGTCACTGGCTTGCCTTCGAAGATATTCCTTCAGACGCTTGCCGGGACCTGGACATGCGGTATGACGACGGCAACTGGAGCACGGGCGGCATACAGGCGTCGGGAGATTACACCAGGGCCACAGGCGGGAAATTTACTCTGTTCTTCAGGATGTAACGTGGTGACTATGAACGAGGAAAACACACAGATGAATGGCGAATCAGGAGAATACCGAAAAGAATGCCAGCGGCATCGGGTGTCGGGTTGCAGGGGCCAGGCATTCGCGAAGGCCGTAACGGCAGCCGCTGGCATTCTTTTCGGTATTGAGATCAACCATCGCTGTTTCCTCCCCACCGTAAGTTACAGCTTCGCATATGCCCGGGGGGAAAATATCCCCTATTTATGCTCCCCGGGCATTCACCTCCCACAGGATATCTGTGGGCCGGCATCGGCCGGCGAGGAGGAGTGACAGTGTACGTATATTTTGCGCATCCCTGCTTCAATGACTCCCAGGAACGATTCAAGAGGGAATTCTTGGAAAAGCTGAGGGGTGCCCTCGGGCAGACCGATTATGGAAAGGCAGTCGGCATTGTCGATCCCTTCGATGATACGCCGAATATAGAAGGCAACAAGGAAACAAAGGTGAAGCTCAGCAGGACCATCATGGAAACGTGTCTTCGAATGCTGGCGGAATGCGATCTTGTCGTGGCCCTTGTAGACGACGGCGACACCGGCGTGGCCTTTGAGGCCGGTTATGCCCACGCGATCAATATCCCCGTCATCCTCATATCGAAGGCAAGCTGCGACGAGGCAAATGCCATGCTCATCGGCGCCGCCAGGGAAAAAGTTGACAATATATTGCAGGACGAACAGATTGCAAAACTGGCCCGCATGTTTGAGTGGTACTACATATCAAAGGAGCGTGATAGTCATGAACCCGGAAAGAATTGAGGCAGATTTCCACGAAAGAACCACGATTTATGGTTACCGCTGCAATTTCTGCGGATTCGTCCTGGACGAATCAAACGGTGGTTTTCTTTATCTGCGAAATGACAGGGGTGACAGGATACCCTTAAGAGACCACGGCGAACGAGAGATAATCGCCCAGATGCTCCGCATGGAAGAGGAATCGCTTCGCAGCTGTGAAATCCTGGCCGCATCGCAGGAGGCGATCATCGATATCATGGAAGAACGTGTAGGTTATCTGTCGGCGTGTGTCTGCATAGATTGCCTCGGGCAGTTCGGCCTCGATCTTAGAAAAGACACCCTCGAATGCCCTCACTGCAAATCGGAACGCATCAGAACGCTCCTGGAAATGACCGACAAACGATGCCCGAAATGCCAGTCAGGACATATGGAAAGGTTCTAGACAGGATAATAAAAAGACCTTAGTTAATCACACCCACCCTGACATACAACAGTAAGGAGTACAAATTAGTATTATATCGCCGCCAGGCGATGCGAATGCGGCCTGATTCCGGTCTTCTGGGAATCTGGACGCAATCTTTTTAAGGTTTCCTCTGCGTACTCCGCTGCCTCCAGTGGAACCCCGAAGGGGTGGAACGGGCGTGAGACA
>DNYO01000022.1:0-2553 GCA_003506795.1 Deltaproteobacteria bacterium | reverse complement strand
AGCATCCAGTCCGAGACGCGGAGCCTGTGGCTTATCATCTGGGCCAGCCTCTGGAAGAGGGCTACACCGAGTTTGGGATTATCATTTATTAAGAGCTCGAAGTTTTCCTTGGTGAGGACAAGGACGACGGTTTCCTCAACCGCCACTGCCGACGCGGACCGGGGCAAACCATCGATGATGCTCATTTCCCCTACGGTCCTTCCGGGACCGATCTCGCAGATTGTCTTTACGTTTTTTTTCGAATCGCCTTTCGTGACCTTTACCAGCCCGTCTGCAACGAAACACATGTAAGGCTCGATGGCTCCTTCATTGAAGATGGACTCATTCGGCTGGGCCTTGGCGAGATAGAGGTACTGCGCGAACCGCTCCATGTCGTCGCGGCTTAAACCCTCACCCCACTGAGATTTCTCTATCATGGCTATACGTTCCTGAACCGATGACAACGTGTGGTGCAGCATTCTGATCTCTCCCGGGTTATAGAGTCCTGGATTCCGTTGACTGCCTTCCCAATAATGAGTGACTAACAATTATATACTATAGTTACGTTCCTCTTTGCAATGTTTTCAAGGCAACATTGGCTGCAACCAGAATGGGGTCCCATACTGTGGCGAAAGGAGGCGCGTAGGCAAGGTCGAGGCGGGCAATATCCGCGATTGTCATCCTGTTGTACAGTCCCGCTGCAAGGGTATCGATCCTGTGGGCGACACCTTCGGCCCCTGCCATTTGGGCGCCAAGGAGTCTTCCCGATCCCCTCTCGACCACGTAGGTCACCGTGATCGGTTTGCCCTCAGGGTATGCGCTGCTGCGCGACCTGCCCGTGATCGTCGACACAAAGTGATCGATACCTTCCCTTTCGGCCTCGAGGGGTGAGAGGCCCGTGCGGGCCACTTCGAGATCGAAAATCTTCGTGACGGCCGTTCCGACGATCCCTTCGAAGGCGTTGTTCAAACCGGCGGCGTTCTCACCGGCTATTCTTCCCTGCTTGTTGGCCGTTGTTCCCAGCGGGATGTAGACTTTCTTGCCTGTTACGAGCTGCGTCGCTTCAGCACAGTCTCCGGCGGCATAGACGTCGGGAATGCTGGTTCTCAAGTACTCGTCGACTTTGATGGCTCCGGCTGCGCCAAGTTCCATCCCTGCCGCGACGGCAAGGCTGGTATTCGGTCGTGCGCCAATCACCAGGAGGACCATGTCGGCGTCAAAAGGTCCTTTATCGGTGATGACCCTGGATAGGGTGTCGCCGTCTGACTCGAACCCTTCGACAGACACCCCTTTCATGAGCACCACACCTTCGGCCGCGATCTTCTCTTCGACGATGGCGGTGATGCTTATGTCCATATTGCCGAGAACGCGGTCCATCTTTTCAAAAACCGTCACTTCGAGCCCTCTTTTTCTCAGAGATTCGCACATCTCCATACCGATGTACCCGCCGCCGACGACGACGGCCCTCATCGGTCTTTTTTGTGTCCCGAAGGGATTGACGTAAACGCATTGAGGCCCGACACAGGGTTCGAATGACGTCCACTGGTCGATGAATTTCTTTATTTGAATACCGTCGTCGAGTGTTCTTAAAGTAAAGACATGATCGAGGTCTATGCCGGGAAGAGGGGGGCGAACTGGCAGTCCGCCCGTGGCCATGACGAGCCGGTCGTAAGCGAAGATGATTTCTTCGCCATAATCGAGGTTTCTGGCAGTGACGGTTTTTTTGGACGGATCTATGGCCATTGCCTCATGACGGGTCAGTACCGTTATACCCCGCTCTTCTGTCGCCACCTTCGGCGTGAGGGATAAAAGCATATTCACGTCTTTCACGTCGTCCGATATGTAGTACGGCAGGCTGCAGGCGCCGTAGGAGATAAAATGGTCCTTCTCAAGGACCACCGCCTCCGCTTCGGGTTTGAGCCGTTTAAAACTGCTCGCGGCGCTCATCCCCGCCGCAACCCCACCGATGACAACAAGCCGTTCATGAGGCATGATGGACTCCTTTTACAGTCCCTTCTTCTCAAAGAACCTGAACATGAGAATTCCCAGAATTATCATTATTACTATAACGATCCAGTGGTTCACGCCCAGTATCCCGGGGATGGTGATCTTGCCGTAATTGCCCCAGGTGAGGACGGTCCTTTTCATGAGCGGGAAAAACTCCGCAAAAAGGGCGGCGCCCGCAAGCATGCCGACGATCCCCCAGATCGAATCATAGCGCCCTTCACCGAGGGCACCCAGGGACGTCCCCGGGCAGTACCCGAGGAGCGCCCAACCGGCGCCGAAAATGAGTCCGCCGATGACGTTGCCTCCCAGGATGGTTGTTTTGACGGACAGCTTCACCAGTCCCAGGTCATTGAGGAGATAGATTCCCACCATGGCCACGAGAACCGTCGAGAACATATACTTGACGATCGTCATGTCCATGAGCCTCAGTGCCGCCAATTGCTTGTCGTAGCGGATGACTCGTGCCTTCTGGAGAAGAAAGCCGAAGATGATACCCGTTATCAATCCATATATGAGAGTATTCATCTCTTCTCACCTCCCCGGTAAACGAAGCCGGCAACGATGAGG
>DNYO01000267.1:6377-11943 GCA_003506795.1 Deltaproteobacteria bacterium | reverse complement strand
CTCCACGGCAAATACGTCCGAATGGTCTATTTCATTTGCGGACTGTCTATCATAGCCGGGATCATCTCGAAGAATTAGCATACAGGTCGGGTAGGTCCGTCCTTCCGCGTCCGTCTTCGCCCTGCCCCGTATACCCGTCTTACGAGCAAGCCCCTGTGTGTTTTGTTTGACATTGTGTCGCGTCTGACCTTACAATAGCGTCATCAGTCACGCAATCGGAAACAAAAAACAAACCTGGAGGGACCTATGTCCTCAAGACAAGTAGTCTTCGTTCTCCTGGCAACCGTGCTTTCCCTGACGGTCTGCAGTACCCTCGTCGACGCCGGCCAACTGCCGGAGAAACCCCAGGTACCGGCAGCAGTCGAAAAGATGGAAAAAGTCGTCCCTATTCCAAAGATAGGGGTGACGATGATGGCGGCCCAGCCTGAGTCGTATGCAGGCAAATGCCCGACGGTCATTACCTTCAAAGGACATATAGCCGCCGCAGGGATGATCAGCGTTTCAAAACCTGTTACGGTGAAATATGCGTTCGTTCGCAGCGATGGGGTTACAGGTCCGGTTCAAACGATAACTTTTACGAAACAGGGTGCGCAGACAGTCACCAACACCTGGCACATAGGGGGCCCCGGCTTTTCCACCTCCGGGTGGCAGGCACTCAAGATAATCTCGCCCGATCCCAAGGAATCCAAGAAGGCGAATTTTACACTGAACTGCAACAACGAAAAATAACATAATATTTATATCATTCATCTCCAGTGCGGCGGCATCTTGCCGCTGCACTCCGAACCGCTCGCCTGGCACGTCTCGACGCCCTGCTGTGTTCTGCATTTCCATTTGCAAACCTTGCCTTCCGATTTCTCCGTGTATACCCCTTCGTGGCCCGCCGGCCGCCCCGGCGGCGCGATCCGCTGACAATACAGGGTGCCGCTGCGGTCTTTTGCGCAGGCGGCCCTTTTCGTTTGCTGCTGGACCGTCGTCCCGGCAGACCCGTCGCCTGCCGCCAGCAGAACCGAGAATAGACAGATGGACAAAACAAGATGGAAACAGCCGACTCTCATGAATACCCTCCTTCTTGAGGAAACGTGAAAATGGCACACCGGTCCATTTTTCTATCGATGCCTCAATAAAGCCTTTCCAGATGCAAGGATTATACCAGATGCGGGATAAGAGGAAAGCGTTTTCGACCGCATACCTTGCATATCCTCGACGCTCACCATGAACGTGATGCAAAGATGGCCGCCTGACCTGAAGATTTCCGACCTTGCAGCATTTGATAATAGTCCGTAGGTCGTGTTATAAACATCACCTGGTCGATATAAAAAAAGGAGGTATCACATTGATTACTGTTATTGCCAAGCTGCCTGTTATGGAAGGGAAATTGGATGAAGCGTTAGGAACGTTTAAAGAATTGATTTCTAATGTAGCAAAAGAAGAAGGAACAGTATTGTATTCTCTCAACGTAGATAAGACCAACCCCGACACCCTGGTTGTAGTCGAACAATACAAGGACAAAGATTCCTTACAGTTTCATTCATCCACACCTTATTTCAAAGAATTTTTTGCAAAAAGTGTCTCATTTACCCGGGGAAAACCGGAAATCGTCATCATGGAAGAGGTAGCCAGGACTTAAGGAGCTATCCTCCAACTCCGACGCCCCCACCCTCGACAGCTTCATCAGGACAATAACCTTCGGAGAGCGTCGTCACAGTGGCCGCGGCCGCGGTCAAGCGTTTTCAGGGACAGGCTTATAACAATCTCCGCAGGGCAGTTATGACATGCGGCTGCATCTCTTTGAGCCAATTGACACTTTTGGTGTGAAAGTGATATAAGCGTTAACATTATGGCAAAGTCTGAATCTTCCGGCGGCCGGTTTGTTATGACGACTCACCGCATAGAAAGTCTGTCAGACTGCATTTTCGCCTTTTCGATGACTCTTCTCGTCATGAATTTTTCTTTCCCTAGCGTCGGGACTGACAAAAGCGAGGCGCAGGTTACGGAAGTGTTCCTGAGGGAGATTGCGAAGTTTGACCGCTACATCCTTACCTTCGTCCTTCTGGCCATTTTCTGGATTACCCATCATCAGCAATTCCACCATATCAGGAGAACGGACCGCGGCTTTCTCTGGATCCAGGTGGCCATCCTTATGTTTATCGTGATGGTCCCCTTCACCGCAGCCTGGATGTCGGCTTACAGCCACCTCCATATTACCAATCTTGTCTTTGATATCAATCTATTTATTCTCGGACTTCTCTTCCTCGTAAGCTGGATCTACGCAACGCATGGAGGAAAACTTGTTGATGAAAGTATTGACGGCCGTTCCGTCTGGCGGGGCACGGCAAGGTCCCTTCTTACATGCGTTGTCGCGCTGATCGCCGTCGCGGTCTCCTTCTATCATCCCGGCTGGAGCAACTATGCGTTTGTCCTGACGCCGGTGTTTCTCTTGTTTAAGCCTTTTCGACAGTAGGAAAAACCGGGCGGCCGTTGATCGTTCCGGCGGAACCTTCCTCACCACCACGCCATTTTCGATACGTATACGACGGCCATCTCAGTCTGCTTCGCTCCCTCGGCCGGCGCCCATGGAATGGTTCAATCCCGCCCCGATAGCCTCGGAGGCGATACGGTAGCTCCTCATGAGAAACACAAGGGCCGGGATGCCGAGCACAGCCGGGGCCAATACGGTTGCGATGAACAATCGAAAGACAAACCCGTACATCTCGCCCGCCACCTGGAAGACACTTGCATCACTCAGTTTGTCTATATTGCTGAAAAGATAGCCTTCCACCATCTTCAACGCAATCCCGCTCCCCATGCACAGGTCGTAAGCCATGACGAGAACATTGAGGACATTGACCGCAATGATCGGAGTCAGCGCAATGGCGAATGCCTTGACGATGTTTTGAAAGAACACCTCTTTGCGGGAATCAAAGGCCATGGTGATAACAGAGAAAGGAAAGGTGACGCAAAACACGGCCGCCCTGACGGCGGCGGCGACAATGACACCGGTGAAGGTGAATATCAGCAATGTATGATAGAGAAAACCCGCGATGGCCCCGATGTAGCTGCGCACCAGCTCGCGGACGGTCTCGAGGACAAATATCATGTTGCCGATGTCTACGTTTACCCCGATACCGCTCGTGATAACGGCCATGTATTCCGATACGACGTAGCCGATCATCATCATGAACGCGCCCAGGGCCGGATGGAAAAGGGCAAGACAGGCCGAGGGAGGGATGAGAGGCAAAAGAAAGATGAGCTGGGCAAGCCGTACCTTGATCGCATCGACCCATTTTATCTTCACGCCCGCAAGCGGCGACGTCTCCTTGATATCCGTCAGTTTTTCGGAAAGCTCCTGCGACCCCATCTCCTTTCCCAGTTTGGCCTTGACGGCGTCGAGGTTCGCAAAGATCCTGCCGTCCCCGACCTGTGTGAACCCGGCGGATATGACCATCCGTGGAAACGTCCCGATGAACGTACCGGCTTTGCCGTCCGCTCCACCCAGAAAGGGCAGCGGCGTGCACAGGGCGCAGATGATCATGAACCGGCTCGCCTGGTCCTTGATATAGGGCAGGATGTTCTCGTATCCCTTCTTGTAGAGTGTGAAAACGATCCGGGAGCTTCCCATGAAGAAGGCAATGGCGGTGACGATGGCGGCCACCTGTTGCTCCACCTGCGCGACGAGTTGAGAGGATTGTGCCAGAAGGTCCGTCGGGTTCACGACGGTCCGCTCAGTTCATTTTTCTCCACACATTATATATAGCGCCCCACTTCCATCAATGACTTTTTAGTCAACGACCCTATGCACCGCACGGAGGACTGCTGATTTCCTGCCCGGCCCTCATCGCCTTAATGTAAAGGAACGCGGCGGGTTTCCGGAATGGGTTTCGCCGCCCTGCCATTTCTTCTTGATCGTCACCGTTTTCCCATCATCATTCCATTGGACATGAAAGGGGTATAGCGTTCCCTGAAGCTCGTTATTGTTTGTTCCAATGGTGAAGGTGGCCTTTGCGGTAATCGATCCCACCGCTTGCGACACCCTCATGTCCTGCAGGTATTGGTTTATGACCCCGGGGCTGTTGAAGCTCAGTATAACCGAAACGGTCTTTCCCGATAGTGAGCCGGAGACGGGAATACTGCCGCCGGGGGTTTGCATGGAACCGCTGACGCTGGAGCCGGACTGGCTGAGGCTCATCTTGCCGTTGAACCGGCCCTTCGAATCGACCGCGTTCCATGTCCCGTTCAGCGAGAACTGGGCGGCGGGAAGTTTCGCCGCCGTGTAGGCCCTGCCGACAGGTATGTTCGTATCCGGCTGTCTGGTCGGGGTCGTTCCGGTGGATGTTCCGGGCTTGCTCGACCCACCCAGGATCGCCGACATGAGGTCTCCGAGCGGGTCAGGCTTTTCTCCTTTCCTGACCACCGTTACGCTATGGAAGGCCTGGGCCAGCTTGACCGGTTTCGGCTGATACTTCATCCACAACTCCGCCGTGACGCGATATGTGCCCGGGGCATTTGCCGGAAAGGAAATGGATTTGCTGTAGTTATATCTCCTGCCGTTCACCACCCAGCTGTAGTAAAGCGCCGAAGCCGGCACGTTTGTGTCGCCGACGGCGGCATTGAGTTGAACCCCGTCCCCCACTTCGACCGAGGACGGCCCGCTGACAGAGATAGACCCTTTTGCAGGATCAGGACCTGCCGCAACGAAAGAATGGGCCGCATCCCCCGCCTTCACCCATTTGCCGCCCACTGCCTGCCAGACGACGACGCGGACCGTGTTCCGGCCCGCCTTTGTCACCTTCAGGGACTCCCTGTCGCCGTTGCCTCCAAACTTCGCGCCGTCTACAGACCAGCCGAAGGTGTAGGTCGCCTCCTTGTCGCTGTTGCTAAGCTGTTTTACCTGCGCCCTGAAGGCGGCGTCCTCGCCCACCTTGCTTTCGCCGGGCCCGCTCAAGCTCACGCTTATCCTGCGCTGTTCGGCGACGATCTTGTGGACGGCGTCCCCGAGAAGCACGTTTCCCGTGTCGGGACGATGTACATAGACGACAAGGCTGACGACGTATGTCCCCGGATGAACGAGATTCCTCTTGAACTTAGGGGTGGAGGCAAGCACCGTATTGTTTCCCGCGAGACGCCATGCGTACTTGAGGGCGGGCTTGACCGCCTCCGCGGCCTCGACCTCGGCTTCAAGCTCCACGACGTCGCCTGTGAAAGCCTGGCCCGTGCCGTTGATCTTGACGGTTATCTGCGGCTTGAGATTGAAATTGACGGGAACGGGTGTCTCGGCACTCTTCTCGTCCCTGGGCTTTACGGCGATCTTTTGCGTCTCCCGGGCAAATCCGTCCGCCTCGGCGGTGAACGTGTACGTCCCGGAAGGGACCTTGTCGAACCGGGCGTCCCCGGTTTCACCCGTTGTCTCAGGAGACCGGGAAGACATACGGACCTTTGCATCGGCAACGGGAATGGAACCGGACCTCACCGTGACAACAATGGTGCTCAGTATGGGCTCCAGCGTCACCGTGCGGCTCTCTTCCCTTGCCGGGGCAAGCTGCACCGATTCCGAATATCCGAGGAA
>DNYO01000267.1:0-6342 GCA_003506795.1 Deltaproteobacteria bacterium | reverse complement strand
TTATAGCCCTGGTGCTTCTGCATCAACTCTCCCCAGCTTTCCGTCTTTATGCCATTCCAGGCGCTGTTGTCGAAGCTCTTGAAATTCCCTTCCGAGCCTCCATGTGCCCAGAGATCGAAAGAATAGGGAACCCCGTCAATAACGACAACCGGGGCTACGTGGTTGATATTCGCATCCAGGAAATATCCCCTGTTGAGGGCCTGCAAACCGTCCTTGTATCCCACGATGGAATGTAACTGGCCGCCGTCGAACCCTGCCCCCTTGAGCGTCTCCGTCAGGGCATCATTCAAATAGACGCACGTCCCCACCGACCCGTCGCTGTACCTCACCGAGGCGTCTATGCGACCCGCGAGGGATGTATTGGGGGTAATGCCTTTCCTTTCAAGCTCTTTTGCGACTTCCGTGGCGACGTATCTTGCCTTGTCGAGCTCATTCGCGGGGGCGTTCGCCTTGAGCTGTTCACCATACTTCTTCCAGTAATCGGGGGTTGGAACCGGAGTTTTCATGCCCTGTGTATCCGGAGCCGGATAACCATGGTCTTTCCGAATATCGCTCGGCAGCGGTCTGTCGGCACACGATGTCCCGGGAACGATCACCACGAGGAGCGCAATACAGACGGCAATAGATATGCAGTACTTCAGGGTCCGGGCGTTGCGTGTTCCGTGCTGACTGTCCATGGCGTGTCTCCTGATATGAGCTTTATAAGGGATATGAGGTTGTACAATGTCCTCGGCATGCAGAACATATTTAAACAAATTTGCTGTGGAAAATCTATCTATTGCCACCACAATACCCCAACACGGCCCGGCTTTATCCATCGAGAGGGCTTCCGTGCCTGTTCTCTTCCTCTTTTGAATATGCTAGGCTCTGTATCAGGTATGACTTCGACCTGTTCACTATACAGACTGGTGCGTTCAATCAGGCAATCTCGTATCCGGGTTCTTTTCATCGTTCCGATCTGTCTTTTCCTTGCACAGTGTTCGATAGTCAAGGCGCCCTATACGGTCGTCGCAACTACCATTAAAGGCAGCTACTACGTTGTAAAAGGCACGTACGAACTCACCGCGGGCACAACCAAAATAGTCTACAAAGTTGGAAAATATACGTTTAAGGTCGTTAAGGCGCCCATGGACTGGGCGTTTACCAATGAAGATATTGAAACGATCGACGATCTGCCGCCGAAAGAAGCCATCCGCAAAGGCCGGGTGAAAACCGCACCCTACACCGTGAAAGGAAGGAGATATTATCCCATGTCCGTCGAAAAGGCAAAGTCTTACCAGGAAACGGGCACGGCCTCATGGTATGGCGACGAGACACTGCGCTACAACAAGGGACGCATGACTGCAAACGGAGAGGTCTTCGATCCGAAACAAATGACCGCGGCCCACAAGTACCTTCCCCTTCCGACCCACGTGAAGGTCACAAATCTGGAAAACAACCGTTCAATTATCGTGAGGGTAAATGACAGGGGCCCGTTCCCCAGTGACCACAACGCCTCATCGGGTGAACGGATCATCGACGTCTCCGCCGGCGCCGCCAAAAAGCTGGGATTCTATAATAAGGGGCTGGCAAGGGTAAAGGTTGAGACGATAGAACTCAAGCAGGAAGGCTGATTTTCCCCTGCATCACCGGGCGACATCGGGGTCGATCGGTTTGCCCGTCCTGTAGGATACGCTCTTCATCGTCGCGATCAGGGTACGCGCCGCGCTATCTTCCGTGTACACGTTGAACAGAAACGCGCCCGTGCGCCTGGTCGTCGAGATGGTCTGTCCCTCTACCACAAGTACGGTGTCAGGACGGGGGCTTGCATGGTAGACGATGGAACACTCGAGGGCAACGCAGATGGTGTTCTTGTTGTTTCCGAGAACCGAAAACGCGGTATCCGCAAGGGAGTAGATGACCGCGCCATGGGGCCGGTCGTAGAAGTTCAGCATGTCCCTTCTGAGGCGCATGTGCATCCGGATGGTATCGTCCGACAGTTCGTCGAGGACAATCCCCAGAGACCTGGCGTATTCATCTCTGCCGAACTGCTTCCGTGCAATTTCCAGGTGTTCTTTCATAGGCAGCCCTCACGTATTATGACAGCGTTCTTCTGCTCTCAAAAGACCGGTCCCGTCCTGTCAGAGGGTCCGGGAAAGAGATGGACCGCGCCAACAGCTTCAGGGGAAAGGAAAAATCATCGTAGGCTGCGGGTTGCACGTTGGGGTAGATCCTGTCATTGATGATCGGGATTCCCATGGCGGCAAGATGCACCCGCAACTGGTGTTTCCTTCCGGTATGGGGGATCAGCCGGTAGAGGGCAATCTCGCCCGTCTCCCGAAGAACATCTATCCTGGTCTCGGAATTCGGTATACCCTCGACTTCCCGCATCCGGAAAAAAGGCTTCCCTTCCACTATACAACTGCGATAGGAAAGAGGAAAGCTGCGCCCCGGAAGGGTGGGGGCCAGCGCTTCGTAGACCTTCTCTACCTTTCGTTTCTGGAAGAGTGATGCGTAGTCACCCCGCGTTCCGGGGTTAACGGAAAATATAACGAGGCCCGCGGTCTCTCTGTCGATACGATGGAGGGGCACAAGATCTTCCAGCGCAAGCTTCTTCTTCAAACGGACGAGAAGCGTCTCATGAAGAAATACGCCGGAAGGCACGACAGGCAGGAAATGGGGCTTATCCGCCACCAGGATGTGATCGTCCCGGTAAAGTATGTCTTCCTCGAAAGGGATCGGCGTTTCCTCCTGCGGTTCGCGGTAGTAAAAGACAAACCCGCCCCGGCGGCAGGGAGTCTCGGGCTTTATGGGCACTCCTTTTTCATCTACCACCTGCCCTTTGTTCATCCGCGAGATCCAGCTGGCCGACGTCACCTTCGGAAATCGTTCCTTCAGATATTCAAGAATGTTTCGTCCCGAGCTGCAGGAGATTCTGAGACAGCTCGGTCCCACGCCTTCGACTGTAGGAAGAGGTATATTCATCGGTTTCATGATTTTACCACAAATAAAGGCACATCGTCTGCACACCCGTCACGGCATTCCGCAAAAAAACTGCTTGTATATCTTCCCGTTTGAATAGATAATGAGCTACAGTCAAAAAGTTGGGGAGGCACGACAGTAATGAGCCATATCTCGAGATTCTTCGTTATATTCCTGGCAGTCTTCCTGTTCCTTTCTGGCGCAGCGAGCGCACAGTGGGTCTACCTGGGAAGAAAGGCCATAGGAAAAGTAAAGCAATTCACCAGCGAACCGGCAGGCAGCCAGGAGTCGCAGCCCGCCGATCAATCACAGAAAACCCCTCAGCCCGGGTACGATGTCGCCACAGTCCTCCTCAAGGCCCCCGCCGACAGAGTCTACAAGACCGCCATCAACGTATTGCAGGCAAACAAGGATATCAGGATAAGCAAGAAAGATGACAAAGCACTCAGTATAGAGTTCGTCGACGGCAGCCTCGCGGTGGGGATGCAGATAAGCCCCGTCTCGGAGAAGGTCAGTCAGCTTCTCGCAGTCTCCACAACATCGGGAAAACAAAGTACTTCAATCGTGCTCAACGGGATTATGCGGGTATGCAAAGAGATGGGTGTACAATGTCAATCCGCTGATAAGTAACCGATCGGTCAATAATCTGTCATCCCGGCCATGGTGGTACCGGTTGTGCCCGGGCATCGCACTTCGATCTTTTACAGCCTCCCATGCATCCTCCGCCATTCCGGCGAAGGCCGGAACGCAGGAGAAATAAAGGTCTTCCTATTCCGGCCTTCGCCGGAATGACACGTGAAAAAACCGGAATGAAATTTCCCGTTGATTAGATGTTCATTTTTAACATATTCTAACTGAAAGGAGAAAATAGTGAGGCTACAGGAAGTCAGAGAGATACTCGATGCGGACATTATTGTTGGTAAGGACCAGATGGACATGGAGGTAACGGCTGCTTTTGGCGCTGATTTGATGAGTGACGTTCTGGCTTTTGCCAAACCGGGAAGTCTTTTGCTCACCGGGCTTACAAATCCCCAGATTATTCGTACATCCGATGTTCTTGACATTGCGGCCATCATACTGGTGCGCGGAAAACGCCCTTTGCCGGAAACGGTGCAGCTTGCGGAGGAACTGCGAATCCCGCTTCTCACCACACAATACATCCTCTTTGAAGCCGTCGGCAGGCTGTACAGCAAAGGTATCGTTGGCTGCATAAAAAAGGTCGGCGAGACACGTGACTTCTCATGAGACTTATGAGAAGTCGTTTCCCGTGGAAGAGGGATTCGAGAACGCCGGGCGTGTCGCCGGTGAGGTCAAGGCACTGCTGACAGATATGAATCTGCCCAAACAGGTGATCCGGAGAGCCTCCGTGGTCACCTATGAGGCGGAAATGAACATCTGTTCCTATGCAAACCGCGGTGCGATAATGCTCCGGGTAACACCCAAATTTATAACCATCGAAGCAATCGACGAAGGACAAGGTATAAGCGATATCGGATTGGCCATGAAGGAAGGATACTCCACGGCTACCGACAAAATCCGGAGCATGGGTTTTGGGGCCGGCATGGGACTATCCAATATAAGAAAATTTTCGGACACCTTTCGGATTATTTCAGAGGTCGGCAAGGGCACCCATTTGAAAATGCTCATACGCATAAGAGAGGGCAACGAGAGTCAATGATGCCTGGATATCTGATGGATCCTCCGGATTGCGCAGCGCACCTTCGAAACCCCATGTATTACCCCCGCCGTAAGCCGTAACGACGTCATCAACCATGCCTGGACAGAGGCATCGGTCCGATTTCGGACCGGTCTGATGCTTGGCCTTTCTTCAACTGTGTTGTATAATCAAATGAGAGCAAAACCAAAAACATTATGAATCTTAACAGAAAACAAATCGGAAAATTGCTTGAATTGTCGGAGAGCTACGTTGTCATCGATAAAGCAGTGTATGATCCGCAGTACCCAAATGATCTCAGGGTTGTAAAATTGTTGGCGAAAGATGACATTGATTTTATAAGCCATATATCGGGCTATCACATATACCCGGATTATGCCATTGCGAAGATTGTGAATCAGGGAATACGACTTCTGGTCTGTCTTCTCTACCCCGATCTTAAAGATATCCCCGTGGGCATGATCGAACACATCAAATTGAGGGGGCAACTCTATCCGGGCGACGAGATGAATGCATTGATTAAAAAGTGGCAGGACAGGAGCAGGATAGCAAAGTTTGAAATTGGAATTGAGAACCAGAGAGGTTTTCTGGTATACGAATCGACAGTCTATGGTACGCCAATTGAAAGAAAACCGGGTTGACCCGACATCGGTCGCCTGTCGGAGATGCGGTGCCTGTTGTCACGTGGATATGGTCGCCTACGTTTCTCCCGAAGACATTCAGAGATGGGAAAAAGAGGGGCGTCATGATATTATTGCCCGACTGCGTGACAACGCCGTCATCTGGGCGGGCGACCGGATAATTAACAGGTCCGGGGGAAAGGTGACGAGCTGTTATTATCTGGATTGGGACGGTTCATCTTTTTTCTGTCAGATCTATGAAACGCGCCCGATGGTGTGCCGCAATTATATTCCCGGTTCGTCCGAACTGTGTCCCCAGTATTATCGGAAAGAGTAGTTCTCCAAAGACATCTTCCATCGCTTTTCATTTCTTCTGAATCCCTGGGTGCTGTGCCTGACATCAGGAGACTACCTTCCCGCACCGGCCTTTTCAAAAAGGTTCACGGGATTTGCAGGCAGACACAGTGAGGGGCAATGAGCGCCGGAGTTGACAAGTACTCGCCGGAGAATTACAGTCCGTCAAGACGCCGGATCTGCTTCGATCCTTTGAACGAGCGTATGTCTCGCCAGAGGGCCGACAAAAAACCGGCGGATGCGCTGGCTTGACATACAAGAACGGAGGTAACGAATATGGAGGAAGGCATATTGGTACAGCGAGCATACACTGCCGTTTTGGACCATTTTGTTAAGACCGGCCGGGCGCCTCATTATACCGAACTTGCACCTGTTCTCGGATTGCAGCCTGAAGAAGCCAGGCAGATCCAGCATAAGGCAGCTGCTTCCGCATTAGCCTGCTGGTTCGTGAAAGATACGGATTATGTCGAGTCCTGGGCTCCGTTTTCCAACGTACCGACCCACTATCTTGTGACAATAGGGGGAGATCAAAGGTGGTACGGCCAGTGAGGCGTTGAAGCGCTGGCCGTGCGCTGGCTCTTCCCCGGCATCGAGATCCGCATCGACGCTCGCTGTCTCGATTGCGGCCAACCCATTCTCATTCGCATGCGGGATGAAAAAATAGTGGAGGTCAACCCCCCGACGGTAGTGGCGCACATGAATATCCCTCTCGCGAAGGCTTTGACGCAGGGG
>DNYO01000248.1 GCA_003506795.1 Deltaproteobacteria bacterium | reverse complement strand
TGGACAGTTTAAGGATGGCGGCCGAGAGAAAGTCGGGCACCCCCGATTTTCCAAAGTACCCCGAGATGATCCAGATGCTCAGCAGGATGATGATGACGTTCCAGTCGACGATCTTGAAGGCATCGAGGTCGTTCATGATCCCGAAGAAGATCATGAACAGTATCCCGAGAAGCGCCGCAAGGACGCTGTCGATCCAGCCGGTGATAACAAGAATGATGCTTGCGAGAAAGATCACGAGTGATACTGTCTGTAGAAAATCCATAAGCCTGGAACCCCCTTTTTCGTGTGCATCATCAAGCAAACTAAGGGTGGGTATGTCCCTTAGTACCCCGATAGCCCAAGGTCTGCACGTTATTTGATTGTTACGGACACTGAGCTACTATATAACAAGTCACTTCCTCGAAGCAAGCACTATTGACCGGAAAAAGTTTCGATCTTTACCGCGTCCCGGAAGAATAGTTTTTTCATCCACCGGGACAAAGATGAGTACAAAAAAAGGGCCGGACAGTTACGACTGCCCGGCCCGCTGTTATCCTGTTTAAGCTTCCTGCGCTTTTGTTTGCTTAGATGATACCCATCCCCTGGAGGACGGAGAGCATAACCGCCGCAGCCATGACAGATCCGACCTGCCCTCCTGCGTTGGCCCCCATGGCGTGCATGAGGAGATAGTTTCTCTTGTTATATTTCAATCCTTCCTTCTGAGCAACCCGGGCGGCCATTGGGAAAGCGGAGATACCCGATGCCCCGATAAGAGGGTTGACCTTTCCGCCGGTAACGATATAGAGGACCTTGCCGAAAAGGATTCCGAAGACCGTGTCAAGACATATGGCAAGGAGTCCGAGGATAAGGATGATAAGCGTCTTGGGCTGAACAAACACGGGGCCGCTCATGGTGGCGCCGATGGCGATACCGAGGAGCAGCGTCACGATGTTGGCCAACTCGTTCTGAGCACAATTTGTGAGCCTGGGAACGACACCCGACTCTTTCATGAGGTTACCGAGCATGATCGTGGCAAGAAGGGGGAGACCCTTGGGGGCTATAAGCCCGCCTACGATCGTTATAACGATGGGAAAGAGCATCTTCGTTGTCTTGGAGACGGTCTTCGCATGCGTTTTCATGACGGTCTGACGTTCTTTGTTTGTCGTCAGCATCTTCATGATAGGCGGCTGAAGGACGGGAACGAGCGCCATATACGAATAGGCCGCAACTGTCACTGGCCCCAGGAGGTGTTGAGCGTATTGCGAGGCCACGTATATGACTGTCGGTCCATCGCAGGCTCCGATGATACCGATGGTAACGGCGTCCTTATAAGGAAAACCCAGCGCCAGCGCGAGAAGCAGGGTAATGAAGATTCCGAACTGGCCCGCCGCACCGAGAAGGAACGTATAAGGGTTCTCGAGAACGGGACCGAAATCCGTCATCGCCCCGATGCCTATGAATATGAAAAGCGGGAAGAGTTCCGTGATGACCCCCATATCGTAAATGATACGGAGGAACCCCTCTTTGTCCATAAGTCCCGCAAGGGGGATGTTTACTATGATGCATCCAAACCCGATGGGAACGAGAAGCAGGGGCTCACAGTCCTTCTTGATCCCCAGATAAAGCAACAACCCGCCTATGATCATCATGACAGGCTGCGACCAGTGGAGGCTTACAGTTCCGGCTAACAGCCCATTTAAACCGCTCATTACAGAATCAGCAAACATGCCCTAATCCTCCCTTTATTATTTATCTTCTTCTTTTCTGTACGGAAAAACTTTCTTGAGTCCGGACATAATGAGACTGAAAAGAACGAGGGTGCATATCGTACCGCCCATACCGACAACAACCATTGTAAAACCAAAGGTCCATTTGTCCATAATTAGCCTGTCCTCCTGGTTGCATGATTTTTGTTTGAAAAATAAAGGTGTCGAAATTGCTTTAAGACATTATCTCACCACTTCCCGATAGTCAAGTGAAATAGTTAACGAGCTGGCGTGTTCATGCAGAAAAAGCCGAACGATCTATCGTGTGGCTCTCAAGGGCTTTAAACGTCGAAGAGATTGGGGTTTTTCGATGCGCGGTCCGACAGGAAGGGGAACGTCCAAAAACTTAAGCGGACCTGCGATCAGGGAGCCTGACCGGTTTTCGATCTCGCCCTGTCGATCATGACAATACCTATATAGATCAGGATGAATGTGGGAACCAGGAAAAACCTGAAGGGTATCACCTCGATCCTCATCCTATCGAGAGAGAGCGGATTCTTCTTGGTGTCCCCGGCCGGCTTTTCGGCGACGGCCTTTTGCGGCACGGACCCGGTACCCTTCGTAATTCTGATGCCGGCGCCATAGAAATTGTCCATGAACCCTTTGCTCATGTCGAAACCCGACACAAACGGCAAGGCGAAGAGCGGGATGCAGATCCCGATGATTATCAGCAGAATGCCTTTTTTCTTTCCATCATGCATACGAAACTCCACTATATCACATGTTCAATGACACGGGGGCATCTTTTTTTCTCTGTGCCAACGATTGACATCACGCCCGGTCGGGGATATTATAAGCAATATTCGGCCACCCCATTCAAGGACAAACAAGATGAAACGAAAGAAGACAAGACAGATAAAGGTCGGTGGAATCCCCATCGGCGGCGGCAGCCCCATCGTTGTGCAATCCATGCTCAAAACGAACCCGGAGAACTTCAGCCAGACCCTTGAACAAACGAGGGAACTGAAAAGGGCGGGCTGCGAACTCGTCAGGATCGCCCTTCCCCAGGAAGAGACCTGCAAGATCATCCCTTTTCTTAAAAAAGAAGTGGAAGTGCCCATCATAGGCGACATTCATTTCAATCACAAGATAGCCTTGAAGGCTATGGAACTAGGCATAGACGGAATCAGGATCAATCCCGGCACGATCAATAACCTGCGCAAGGTACGGGAAATCGCCGTCATGGCCATGAATACGCAAACGCCGGTACGGCTGGGAATGAACATCGGCTCCATTGAAAAAAGGGTCCTCAAGACCCACACGAGGCCCAACGCCGATGCCATGGTCGAGAGCGCCCTTTATCACATCAATCTCTTTGAGGACGTAGGATGGACCCAGCTCAAGGTCTCCCTCAAGGCCTCGGACATACGGGAAACCGTCGATGCATACAAGAAGTTTTCGAAGAAATCCGACTATCCTCTCCACGTGGGCATAACCGAGGCGGGCCCCGTCTTTTCCGGAGCCATAAAGTCCGCAATAGGGATCGGCATTCTTCTTAATGAAGGAATAGGAGATACGATCAGGGTTTCCCTGACAGGCAACCCCGTCTATGAAGTGATCGCCGGTTACCACATACTGCG
>DNYO01000279.1 GCA_003506795.1 Deltaproteobacteria bacterium | reverse complement strand
GTCCTGCCGGGGTAAAGGCCCTGAAAATACTGCTCCAATGACCGGGACATCTCAGCCAGGTCTACCGTTGTCCGATTTATTTCTCCCTTGGAGATCTTGAAGAGCCTCAGCAGATCCCGGACGAGAAACAACGCATTTTGACTCGTTTCGCGGATATATTCCACGTACTCATGGCTTTTTTCCTCGAACCCCTCGGGCGGCAGTTCAAGCAGCCGCCGGCTGAAGCCGTTGATCACGATGAGCGGGGATTTGAGATCATGGGTCACGGACTGCATGAATCCTTCAAGCTCCTTGTTGGTATCTTCGACCAGAAGCAGGTTCTTGGCCAATTCCGTGTTCAGAGTCTTTATGGATTCCTCCGACCTTTTCATTTCCGTGATATCCACGAAGCTCGCCACTGCCCCCACTATCTCGCCTCCGATCACCAGGGGCGTGGTATTAGCCAGGATCGTAACGTGCTGCCCGTCGGGCCGGACCAGGACCATTTCTTCGCCCTTGATTGTTTCACCGTTGACCAGAGAGCGGTTCAAAGGCAGTTCTTCGCAAGAATAAGCCTCCTTGCCGTCGGGTTTCAAAAGCTTCAATTGGTCGATATTATCGACCATCTCGAATCCGGAAGCAGGCCTGTGGCCAAAAAATGCCTGCCCTCTTCGGTTTACATAGGCTATCCGGCCTTCTTTCCCTTCCACGACGATCACTCCGGCGGGGATGACGTTGAGAATCGTCTCGAGACGCTGTTTTTCCAGAAGTACCCTCGTCTCCGACAACCGCAGCTCTTCCTGCGCCTTGTTAAGACCCATCAGTATGTCCCTGAGATTGCGGTTCTGAACGCGCAAGCTTTCCGTGCGCTTTCTGACCATTGCGTCCAGGTCCCGGTTGAGTCGTTGAAGCTCCTTTTCCTTGCGTTTCAGGCCGGATATATCGCCCACGGAACCTATCCACCCAATCCGGTTGCCCGAGTTGTCATAGAAGGCCGAGTACATGATGAGAGCATCGAAACGCGTACTGTCCCGCCTCTGGAGATTGAGCTCGAAAGAGCCTGAAGTCTTTTTCCCTTTGCGGATTTTCAGAAATATCTTCCTTGCCTTCCTTACTTCGTCGTGAGGCCAGTAAGCATAAGGGAACCGCATCCCGAGAAGCTCTTCGCTGCTCCAGCCCACTATCCTGCAGAAAGCGGGGTTGACGTATAACTGCTTTCCCTGATCGTCAATGGCCCCGATACCTATACTCAGAGACCGGCTGATCGCCTCGCGGAAAGAGTGCTCTGCCTGGATGTCTGCTTCGTTGCGTTTCAACCGAGTGATATCGCAAAGGATACCCAGAACCGTGCCGATCTTTCCATCGGCACCGGCTTCGGGAACGAAACGCACGTGCAGGTACCCCGGGCTTCCGGCCCTGTCACAGGTCACTTCAGTCTCCTGAGGTTCACGGGTTCTGAATGCCTTTCGCGCCAGCCGTTTTACCCGGGTAATCATCTCCCGCGGCAGAAAGGTCCAATCATCGAGGGACGCATCGAGGAGCGCCTCCCTGCGGAGGCCGGAAAGATCATGCATGACCGGATTTGTGAATACATGTCGGAGATCGTGATCGAGCCGGAAGATTCCGTCGGGTACGTTCTCCCCGAAGGTCTTCAATGCCGCAGCCGGCCCGGCCCAATGCCGGGCTGAATCGTTGACGTCGAGGCTCATAAAGGCGGCCCTCACGGTGCCGGGTAAGCCCTTTTTCTTTTTTGTTCGGGAACCTCTGACGATGGTACTGACGAGGCTCCCGTCCTCCTTCATGAGGGTCAATTCGCAGAGCTTTTCGTCGCCTGAAGTGGCAAGCTCCTCCATGTACTGGCTAAAGGCCGCTTTAGACTCTTTTGTGAGAAACCGGGAGAAGGGAACACCGCTAAGGGGCTCCTTGCCCATGCCAAGCAGACCGGACATGCAGGCATTGGCCTCGACCACAATCCCCTCCGGGTCGAAAACAACCAATCCCACAGGAGCTCCATCAAAGAGCCTCTGCCAGCCGCCCTCATTTTTGCGCTCCACCTTTTCGGCTTTGGAGATACCGTATGTCTGTACCGACAAATCGGTGGGCAGCGATTCCTCGCGAGACACGCCCTCTTGCCCGGACGCACCTGAGCACATGATATCAGGCCCGTTTTCGCCGTGTTTCATAGGACCTCCGCCATTGAATAAAACCCGCTCTGTCCGTTCTGTTGGATACCCCGAACGCGACTCCAGAGAGGACAAGACAAAAATCAATTGTGATAATTATACATCATAATGGTGCAAATGTCGTCTCGTCCGGCATCCTTTCTCTCGCAAAATGGGGCTAAAAGGAACAGCAAAGGGGCAATTAATCCCAAATCGCGCCAGGATAAAACGCGCGTGTCACATCCATATCATTAGTTATTTCTGCATGTTAGGTATATCAGGAGATCAGGCACGAATCTTGCTTCGAGAAACTGGTCCAAAGTGAAGTATTACAGCATGAATCGATCCCGGGGGTAAGCGTTGTGAACCACGAGAAAACGATTTTAATAATAGATGACGACGAGTATTTCGTTAAACTTCTCTCCGACGAACTAAGCGACGAAGGGTACACAACGAAGCATGCGGCAAACGGGGCAGAGGCGATCCTGATTCTCAAGCACCTGAAACCCAGTCTTATCATACTCGATATCGTCATGCCCGTTATGGACGGCATGGAGGTGTTGGGACCGATCGTACGCAGGTACGAGGATGTACCCGTCATCCTGCATTCTTCGTATGAGGATTTCAGAAAGGATTTCAAGAGCTGGGCCGCAGATGCCTACCTCGTCAAGTCGTCCGATTTTGTGGAACTGAAGGGAACGATCCGCCGGCTTCTCGGCGTCAACAATAGACGAAAACAAGCCCGGGCGTCCGACTCGCGAACGTGATACTGCAGACCTCGTCGCCAGACCGGCAATTGACCGAAACTTCAGCATCCGGAAACCCCTTAGGCCAATCGCATTTTCCATCGCGCCCGCCTCTTGGCGCACCCTTTCCACGCCGGTAAATACCTTATTCAGATAATAAAAATAACGTTGACTATCGTGCATTCCTTGTGTTAGAAGAAAAGAGCCGCAAGCGGGACATTAATGACTCTTCAAGACAGTAAAAAAGACATTTACAGGACACTCCTGAACTATAGTGCCCTGGGTCTTGAAATGGGTTTTTGCGTTGTCATCGGCCTTGTGGCTGGTTTTTACGCTGACAAGTATTTGGGCACGTATCCCTATCTTACGTTTGTTTTTATGGTTTTTGGAATGATCGCTGCTTTTCGGGCGGTTTATCGGGCATACAAAAGGCTGAAAAAGGAAGACGATGAGGGAGATCACCGTAACCCAGGTTGAACGTTGCAACATTGCGATTCTCGTGCTCGGTTCCATCGCGATCGCGTTTATCGTCCGCGACCTCACAGCTTTCTTCAGTTTTGCCATCGCCAGCGCCATCGTTATTCTCAATTTCAGACTCCTTAAGCGAATAATAGGTCGGCTTATCCTGAAGCAGGAGATAGGCAAGAAGGATCTTTTCCTCACGCTTCCCGCAAAGTTCCTCCTTCTTCTGGGAATCCTCACGGTTGTTGTGATCTATGGGAATATCAAGCCTTTCTATTTTCTCATGGGTCTCTCAACGGTTTTTGCATCAATCCTGGCAAGCCAATTATTGCCGGTTTTCACTTCCAGCTCACAAAGGAGACAAGATAATGGGGCATGAAGCTTTTACCTGGGCATCATACATACCTTTTCTCAAAACGCTCCCGCCGCATGTATCGAATGCCATCATCGTTTCGATCTTCCTTCTTCTTATCGTATTAGTCGGCTACAGACAGGTCAAAAAACTGGAAGACCAGATCGTTCCCGATGAAAAGCTCACCTTCAGAAACCTCGTCGAAATGATAGTCGAGGCTCTGACCAATTTCGTCAATGAGAACATGGGGGAACGGGGGCCGCAATTCATGCTCGTAATCGGTACTCTGGCCCTTTTCATCCTCTTCAACAACCTCTCCGGTCTCATCCCCGGTTTTCTGCCGGCAACGGACAATGTCAATACAACCTTCGCCTGTTCACTTACCGTCTTCGTCCTCACCCATTATTACGGCTTGAGGGAGCACGGGATAAAATACCTGAGGCAATTCGTCTTCATCAGCGATATGATGCCCTGGTACGCCAACGTTATCCTGAGCATTCTCATGTGCCCCATTGAACTCATCAGTCACATCGCAAGACCGATGTCCCTGGGAATAAGGCTCTTCGGCAACATAACGGGTGACCACCTCGTTACCGCCATATTCTTCGCCCTGGTTCCACTTCTGATTCCCGTCATCTTTATGTTTCTCGGTCTCTTCGTCGCCTTTGTCCAGACATTTGTCTTTACGTTGCTTTCAATGGTCTATTTTGCAGGTGCTGTTTCCCATGAACATTAATAATAACGATGTAAGAATACAAAAAAGAAAGGAGTGAATAGTGATGAAAAAGGTTGTTTCTATTTTGATGCTCAGCGGTTTGATCCTCGTTCTTTCCTGCGGCTTTGTACTTGCAGCTGAAGAAGCCGCAAAGGCTCCCCTCGACTCAAACGTAAAAGCCATGCTCGCGATCGGCGCCGGTGCAGCAATCGGTATTGCCGCTCTTGGTGGCGCATTAGGCCAGGGTAAGGCTGCGGCGGCGGCCCTTGAAGGCATTGCCAGGAACCCGGGCGCATCAGGAAAAATCTTTGCCCCGATGATCATCGGTCTTGCCCTCATCGAATCACTGGTCATCTACGCTCTGGTTATCGCATTCATTTTTGTAGGCAAACTTTAAAAAACCGCTACAGGGATGGTTTTCGCGCAAAACCATCCCTGTACTTTAAACCAGCCAATCAGGACCTGCGGAGTGAATCCGGTATCCGCCGTCAGAAATGAGAACCGCACCACCCCGGTAGAGTTTAAGTGAGTTTTTGCGGGATAGTTTTTCCTCCTGGCTTTAAAAATCCTCCTCCTCGAAAACAGCCCTCTCATAGCGTTTGAGTCTCATGCTTATGCAAAGACCCCTCACTCTTCACCTTCAGAAGCCTCCACGTGTACGTTTTTGTTGACTGAGAACAGTATAGGTCTATAGGTCGAATAAGACCTATAGGACCTATTTCTTGCGACTCTGAAACCTTAAACCGGGAACCTGAAAATCAATTCTCCGTCATTCCAACCCAGCTGTGGCATATAGCACGGACGCAGGGGATCAACCAGTATATGGCGATGGACCGGCTTGAAGAAGAGACCGCCAAGAGTCTGAGCATAATCGGATCTATGGGTTTGCGGAAAGTGCGAGAGATTCCTGACACTGTCAGGCACACCTATTCCGGGCGCCATGGAAGGTTGAGAAAAACAGTTGGACTCCCTTTGGATAGTTATTCCTTATGCGGTTGAGCTTTGAGATAGGAAAAAGGATCCGGGGACCATATTCAGAAAAGGGGGCGGCGCATGGGTCCGGTGGAAGGGGGACTGACGTCCCGTATGGTGGAACCTTTACCCCCGGTCCAGTCAAAAAAAGGTCCCGCTTTCGTTGCCGGAAGCGGGACCTTGTACTCTCTATGTAGAATTAAGAGGTTATTTCTTTTCTTCCTTCTTATCCTCTTTCTTCTCGTCCTTCTTTGCTTTGTCCTTCTTTGCCGGTTTCTTGTCTTTTTCAGGCGCTACGGCGTCCTTCTTGTCGGCTTTTGCCTTCTTGGCGCCCGATATCTTGACCAATGTCATGGCACCCTTTTTGTACTGCACGGCAACCTTATCGCCCACGGTCACCTGATCCAGATTTTTGTAGCCTTTCAGTTTGGCATCGCTCACGTCAAATGCTACGACATCTTTGCCACGCTGAACGCTGACGGTCTTGAACACTGAATCGGTCACCGCTACTTTGCCGACAAAGCCAGCCATTGGTTTCGGTTTTGGCTTCTCTGCCGCTTTTTCAGGCTCTTTTGCCTCTGCCGGTTTCTCTTCCGTGGCGGGGGCGGGTTTCTCTACAGCAGGTTTCTCAGAAGCCGCTTTCGCTTTTTCAGGAGCCTTTGCCTTTTCCTGGGCAAAACCGGTACCGACGAATGCAATGCTGACAAGCAAGACAAGTGCAAACAACAAAACCTTTTTCATACCCCTTCCTCCTAGATTGGTGTTTTAGAATATTATGAATTATCTTTAAACCTTTGCAGTCGCCATGTCAAGAGCTTTTCTGCCCCTATCCGATCGTGCAGATGCTTTTTTTGGCCTATCCTGCTGTGAGGGTTTATCGGCAGGGTGTGCTATATCTTTAGTCATCACTGAGCATGTTATGCTTTTTTTAACACGAGACGAATTAAACCCTGAGGCGGCATCAAACGGGAGCGGACGCAACATAATCCTTGCCCCCGGTCTTGCAGCGGTCCGAGCGGTTCCACCCCCCTGGAATTGTCTTTTTGACACCGCTTTAAAAGCACATTAAACTAATACCACTATGAAGCGTTTCAGACTGGTAAGTGACTACGGGGCAAGGGGAGACCAGCCCCAGGCCATCGATAAGATCGCAGGCAATATCGACCGGGGCGTTCCCCACCAGGTACTCCTCGGCGTCACCGGCTCGGGTAAGACCTTCACCATGGCCAATGTCATCGAACGTGTGAACAGACCCGCACTCATTATCTCCCATAACAAGACCCTTGCCGCGCAGCTCTATTCGGAATTCAAGACCCTCTTCCCGGAAAACGAGGTCCACTTCTTCGTCAGTTATTACGATTATTATCAGCCCGAAGCCTATATTCCCTCATCGGACACCTTCATCGAAAAGGATTCCTCAATCAATGAGGAGATCGACAGGATGAGACTGCTCGCAACGAACGCCCTCTTCGAAAGGGAAGACATAATAATAGTCGCCAGTGTTTCCTGCATCTATGGCCTCGGTTCACCGGAGACGTATTACGGAATGCTCCTCAACGTTGAAGAAGGACAGGCACTGGAACGCCAGGCTATTCTCAGGAAACTCATTCAATGTCAGTACGAGCGCAATGACATCGATTTTTATCGTGGCAGATTCCGCGTCCGCGGCGGTACCATTGATGTATTCCCTCCCTACGAAGAAGACAGAGCCTTCAGGATCATCCACGACGAAGGCCGGATCGAGTCCATTTACAGCATCGATCCACTCACGGGCAGGGTTCTCGAGAGATTCAGACGGCTGATGATCTTCCCCACCACTCATTACGTCATGCCCCGCGAAACCATAGAACGAGCCATCGCAACCATTGACGAAGAACTTGTCACTCACCTGGACTTGTTGCGGTCCCACAATAAGCTGCTCGAGGCACAGCGGCTCGAGATGCGGACCAGGTATGATCTCGAGATGCTCGCCGAGCTCGGTTACTGTTCGGGTGTCGAGAATTATTCGCGGCATTTTACGGGCAGGGCCCCGGGGGAACCCCCGCCCACACTCATGGATTACCTGCCCGCCAACGCACTTATCATGATAGACGAGAGCCACGTATCCATACCCCAGCTCGCCGCCATGTACCGCGGGGACCGCTCCCGCAAGACCACCCTCGTCGAACATGGTTTCCGTCTTCCCTCGGCTCTCGATAACCGGCCTCTCACCTTTGAAGAGTTTGAAGCAAGAGAAAAACAGGTTGTCTACATCTCGGCGACGCCTGCGAAGTATGAGATGGCAAAGTCACACGAGCACGTGGCGGAGCAGATCATCAGGCCGACGGGGCTCATGGACCCCGAGATCATTCTCAAGCCGGCCAGGGACCAGGTCGAAAACCTTATTGTCGAGATCAGGCGGACGACAGAACTCAAGGAGCGTGTTCTGGTCACGACTCTTACCAAGCGGTTTGCGGAAGATCTCACCGATTTTCTCCTCGACAAGGGGATCAGGACCAAGTATCTCCATTCCGACGTGGACACACTTGAGAGAGTTGCCATCGTGAGAGATCTGAGACTGGGCAAGTTCGATGTCCTTGTGGGTGTGAACCTTTTAAGAGAGGGTCTCGATCTTCCGGAGGTGTCCCTCGTTGCTATTCTTGACGCGGATAAAGAGGGTTTCCTGCGCTCCCAGACCTCGCTTATACAAACCTGCGGCCGTGCCGCCCGTAACCTCAATGGCAAGGTTATCATGTTTGCCGACACGGTGACGGAATCGATGCGCCGGGCCATGGACGAGACACAGCGCAGGCGGGCCGTTCAGGAGGAGTATAATGAACGCAACGGGATCACCCCGGAAGGTATCCGGAAATCCATTACCAACGTGCTCTCGTCCATTTACGAGAAGGATTACTATGAGGTACCCGTCGATGGACTGGATGCAAAGATGCTCAAGCCGAAACAGCTCTCCAAAATGGTCAAAAGACTGAAAAAAGAGATCGCCGACGCGGCAAAAAAATGGGATTTCGAAAAAGCCGCCCAGCTCCGCGACAGGCTCCTGACGCTTGAAAAGACGGAGCTTACCCTGTGATCACCCAGATAAGCATCGATGGCTTGCCGGAATCTCCCGGGGTCTACCTCTTCAAGGGCAGCGACGACGATATCATTTACATAGGCAAGGCGAAGAACATCCGCGACCGGGTCAGGAGCTATTTCCGCAACGACGTCAAAGACCTCAAAACGAAGGTGCTCGTCGAGACCATCCACCTCATAGATTTTGTTCTCACGGCAAACGAAAAAGAAGCGTTTCTCCTCGAAAACAACCTCATTAAGCAGCACGCCCCGAAATACAACATCATGCTCAAGGACGACAAGTCCTATATGTCGCTGAAGCTCACCGTCCAGGATGACTACCCTGCCCTCTTTGCAACGCGCAAGATCGTCGACGACGGCTCCGTCTACTTCGGTCCTTACCCCCACGGCCGGGAGGTCAGGGACATTCTGAAGCTTCTGGAACGGTTCTATCCCATCAGGAAATGCAAGGAAACGGTATTTCGGAAAAGGAAGCGGGCCTGCATGCTCTACGAGCTCGGTAAATGTCCGGGACCGTGCGTCATGCCCGTCGACGCCGCCGAATATGCCGGTACCGTCGAGGAGGTAAGGGATTTTCTATCCGGCAAAAACGAGAAAATACTCAAGGGCATCGAACACCGCATAGCAAAAAAGATCGCTTCGTGGGATTTCGAAGGTGCACAGGTTCTCAAGGAACGCCATCAGGCCATCAAGGCGATGACCGAGAAGCAGCGCGTCCACGAACATTTCGGCAAGAACCGTGACGTATGGGCCTTTTCGGAAGGCTCCCGGACCATCTCGCTCGTCGTTCTCACCTTCCGCGGCGGCGTCCTCCTGTCGCGCCGTCTTTACAAGGAACGATTCTATGGAGAAGACGCCGGGGAGACGATAATGACCTTCCTCTTCCAATACTACAGTTCGCGGCCCGTTCCCGATGAGATCATTCTTTCGGAAGAAATGGAAGATAGCGATGTCCTCGAGAAACACCTGAGTGGAAGAAAGAAAGGCGTCGTCAGGATCATGGGCCCGGCTCACAGGGGCGTGAAAGACATCGTGCGTCTGGCTGTGGAAAACCTCCATGAAACCGAGGTTCTGCCCCTCGACCAGGCCTTTCGGGACGCATTGCGCCTGAGAGCCGCCCCCGAAAGGATTGAAATATACGACATCTCTCATATCCACGGACAGAACCCGACTGGCGCCATGACCGTGTTTAAGAATTTCAAACCCGCAAAGGACCAGTACCGGGTCTTTCATATCCGCGGGGAGGATACGATGGATGACGTCGCGATGCTCACCGAGGTGCTCAGCCGAAGGGTCAAAGACACCGCGCTGGGACCGCTGCCGGACCTCTTCATAATAGACGGAGGCAAAGGCCAGCTGGCAGCAGCGCACAAGGTCCTCAAAGCAAACCATGTCGACAGGGACATCATCTCCATAGCCAAAGGGGAACGCAGAAAAAGGATGGACGATATTATCTACGCGCCGGCAAGAAAAAACCCGCTCGTCCTTCCCCGGGCATCCGCCGTCTTTAAGGAAATCGTAACAATGCGCGACGAAGCCCACCGCTTCGCCGTAGCCTCCCACAGAAGGTGGAGAAAGAAAGAGAATCTTAAGGGCAGGTAATGGGTGATAGGTTATGGGTTATGGGGAAGACAAGACAGTTTTTCCTATTACCTGTCTTCATTATTCTTCGAGAACTTCCGCTACTACCGCCAGGGCGTCGTCGTCTTTGAAGGGTTTGTCGAGGAAGCCGTCAACCTTGTACTCTTTCAGCTTTGCCCTCTGCTCCTCGCTCATAAATCCGCTTGAGATGATCACCTTCATGTTAGAGCGCGCTTTCCGGATTCTGCGGAGAACCTCGTCTCCCTTGATTCCGGGCATGATCACATCGAGAATCACGAGATCGATATCGTCCTGTTTTTCCGTGTAGATCTGGAGCGCATCCTCACCGTTTTCGGCTTCGAGAAGGGTTGCGCCGGCTTCGGCCAGAACACCTTTCAGGAGATCTCTGACCATGTGTTCGTCATCAACGATCAGGATGGTTCTCCCATCCATGTTTTGACTGGCATGCGGTGTTTCCTTCAATCGCCTTTCCGAAACCCGCATGGATGGGACCGGCATATAGAGACGGAAGATCGTTCCCTTTTGTTTCTCACTCGCAATCTCGATGAAACCTCCATGCTCTTTGACAACCTTGTCCACAAGGTAGAGTCCCATGCCCAGGTTGGAGAGATCCTCCTTCGTGGAGAAATAGGGTTCGAATATCTTGTGCTGCATCGCCTCATCAATCCCTTTTCCCGTGTCCTCTATTTCGATGCAGATAAATCCTCTGTCCTGTCTTGACGTCGTTACCCGCAGGAGGCCTTCGCCATCCATTGCGTCCTTTGCGTTGATGAAAAGGTTCAGAAATACATTCTGCAATTCCGCTTCGTCACCTTTTATGTTGGGAAGTCCGAGGTCGAGGTCTCTCTCTATCCTGATATTGAAGAAACTTTCCTTCAGTAAAAAAAGTACATCATCGAGAAGGGAATTGATGTCCACAAGCCCGTTCGATTTCTTCTGTCGCCGCGAGAAGTTGAGCAGGTGCCGGGTGAGCTGGGAGGCGCGCTGGGCTGAATGCTCTATGGCCTCGGCATAGCGGCAGAGCTTCGGATCGGTAAGCATTTTCCTCATCAACGCCGCATATCCCAGGATACCCGTGAGCATGTTGTTGAAATCATGGGCAATGCCCCCTGCGAGCATCCCCACGCTCTCCGTCCGTTTCTTGACAAGATGTTCCTCTTCACTGACCTTCATTTTGACGACATCCTTGAAAAGGATGGCCCGCCATTCGCCCCTGCCCTTTTCTTCCTTCACAACAAAGCTTTCGACGCGGAACATCTTGTAGTCGTTTTGTGATTTATAGTTTATCTCTCCACGGAAGGGACGGCTCTTCTTTACAAGGTCTTCGGGCAGGCCCGGGATTGCCTTATCGGCCCGTTCACCCAAAAGAAACCCCTTCCTGGTTTCGAACTGCACCTTTGCGTTCCTGTTCGCGTAGCAGATGTAGCCCTTCTTGTCCACAAGAAGGAGGGGATCGGGAAAGACTTCAAGGACCGTCTCGAATGTTACCATCGGCCGAAACCCCTTGCGGCGGTCTGTGCCGCCACCCAAGAGTAATGACCGGTTGTATATGTCACACACAATCTCCAGTTCGCGCAGGAGTCTCAATTCCACATCCATGTAGTATCTTTTGCCCAGAGCAAGATACCCGATGGTCTTCAGCTCTCTCCTGAGAGGATAGATGTAGAGAATGCCGTAGCCAAAAACATCATCGATCAGTGAGGCGGTGGTGGAATTCCCGCTGAGAGTGGCGACACTGGTATAGTCGAGACTGCTCAGAGTATCGTCTATACTGTAAAAGCCTTCGCGTATGATCCCGTCGTCATCGATCATGATCTTGCACATGTCAAAAAACGATTCTTCCACGAAGACTCTGGGAACATGGCTTATGAGCAGATCATCCTCGGCGCTGCTCATTATGCGCATGATGATGGAATAATTGTTAATGGTCCTCTCGTAGAAATTCCACTGGAGCTTCATGGATTCAGTTTGAAGGTCTTTCCATTTCATCTCTTACCCCAATTGGAGAAATTTCATGATCTTCTCGACCTCGAAAGCTATGGCATTGCGTTCCTTGTCCAGGATAAACGCCTCTTTCGAATGACTGTTCAGAGTTCGGGTAAAGAAACGATCCGACGCGTTAACCAGTCGGAGCAGACCGTCCTGTTGATTATCACCAAGGTCGCCATGGTGGCGACGGATAACCCGCGCGAAGTCGTGGGGAAACTTCCATTTGACGGCTATAATGTATCCCGTTTCCTGGTGATCGATGCCAAAACGCTCCCGCTCGACAGTCACGGTATCGGCGGTGTTCTTTATCTCCCGAAGCATTTCCCCGTAATCCGGAACGGCCAGGTAGAAGACGATCTTTCCGATGTCGTGAAGCAGGGATGCAGTGTAGACCTTTTGCGGGTCTTCAACGAGCAAGTGCTCGGACAATATGCGTGCCGCGTATGCAACCTCGACGGAGTGCTTCCACAGGGCAAGGAGGTCGGCCTCCTTGAGCTTGAGCATCTTGATCATTCCTTCCATCAAAAGAAGGCAGCTCACGATGCTCCGAACCTCCTCGAAGCCGATCGTAAGCATTGCACGCTGCAGGTTGAATATCTCGATGCCTCTGCTGTAATACGCCGAATTTGCGATACTGATGATCTTCGACGATATGGCCTGATCGTACTTGACCACGTCGGAAAGGTCATTGAAAGACGAATTGTTATTGCCCAGGACAGTGAATACTTTGTCCACAACGCCGCCCAGTGTCGGAATCACCTTGATTTCGCTGGCACGGTTGATCAACTGCTCTCTTGGCATGGCGTTTGTCATAGTCGTATATTGGGCTTTTCGGCATAAAAGATTATCAATTAAGCTTTTTTTACATTTTCACTGCTCGAAGCCTCGCCCTTCACCCCATCGAAGAGGCCCTCAACGGAATTCATCTTGACTTTCGGGGAGTTTTCGACTATGATGTTACAATTTTTCGGAGGTGTCTACCATGTCATTAGGTCTTATAGGAAAGAAACTCGGTATGTCGCAGATATTCGATGAACACGGGAACGTCATTCCCGTTACGGTCATAAAAGCCGGTCCATGCTACGTGGTCCAGAAAAAAACTGCTGACAGGGAAGGTTACAACGCGGTTCAAGTAGGTTTTGACGAAGTTATAAAGGTCCAGAGGGTCAATAAACCCGATGCGGGACATTTCAAGAAGGCGAACGTCACGCCGACGCGGGTCCTCAAAGAGTTCAAGGTCGCACCGGAAGACCTCGAGACAAACGAAGTGGGCGCCATTTACTCCGTGGATATCTTTGAGCCCGGAGATTTCGTTGACATTACGGGGACATCCAAAGGCAAAGGTTTCGCCGGAGTCATGAAACGTCACGGCTTCGGGGGCGCTCCGGCAACCCACGGTTCTCATGAGGCCTTCAGGCACGGCGGTTCCATCGGCCAAAACATGACCCCCGGGCGGACCTTCAAAGGTACGAAGATGCCGGGGCACATGGGTGCCAAGACGGTTACCGTCCAGAGTCTGAAAGTCATCGACGTCCGCGGCGACACCAACCTCCTCCTCATCGAAGGAGCCATCCCCGGTCCTTCAAAGGGATACGTCGTAATAAG
>DNYO01000302.1 GCA_003506795.1 Deltaproteobacteria bacterium | reverse complement strand
CTACCAGATAAAGACCTACTGGGCGGAAACAAAAGCCATGGCGTCGACAAAGCGCAGTCCCGAACAGCTCCCCCCGGTACTAACTCAGGGTACTCAGGGCACACAGGGTACTCAGGGCACACAGGGTACTCAGGGCACACAGGGTACTCAGGGCACCAGGCAGCCCGCCAAAACCCCCGCCAAAACTGATGCACGATACGAAGAAGCATACAAGGAGGCCTTCGAAAGCTTCCAGCGCGGACAGTATGACGAGGCGGTGGCAAAATTTACGGCCTTCACCGAGACATACAGCGGTACGCCCCTTGCGTCCAACGCCTTTTACTGGATCGGCGAATGTTACATGAACCTCAAGAACTACGACAAAGCTATACTCTATTTCCAGGAGATCATAGACAAGTACCCGAAAAGCGAAAAGGCACCGCGGGCTCTTCTGTCACAGGCAGAGGCCTTCCGGCTGACAAACGATAAAAAAAGCTCTACCACCCTCTTGAAAAGGGTGATAGAGCTCTATCCGAAAAGCGAAGAAGCTATAATCGCCGAACGGAAACTGCGTAATCCTTAATTCGAGAGCTCCGGAAGAACTTCCTCAGGAGGAAGTTCTTCCGTCTTGTCAAGAACGTTCATATCATAATTCCGGTATCTCGGGTAACCCGTTCCAGCCGGGATAATCCTACCCATGATGACATTCTCTTTGAGGCCTCTCAGGTAGTCAACCCTGCCTTCAATCGATGCCTGTGTCAGCACCTTCGTTGTATCCTGGAAGCTGGCCGCGGAGATGAAACTGTCCGTAATGAGTGATGCCTTGGTGATGCCAAGAAAGAGCGGCTCCGCTTGCGCAGGCTTGCCGCCTTCGGCCAGAACGCGCCTGTTCTCCTCTTCGAAGACCCACCATTCAACATAGTCGTCGATGATGAAGTTGGTATCGCCTATGTCTCTGATCTTTACCCTCTTGAGCATCTGCCGGACTATTGTCTCGATGTGTTTGTCGTTTATCTTGACGCCCTGGAGCTGGTACACTTCCTGGATTTCGTCGACGAGATACCGGGCGAGATCCTTTATGCCAAGTATCCTCAAGACATCATGAGGATTGACGGGACCGTCCATAAGGGGTTCGCCCGCTTTCACGTAATCCCCCTCGTGAACAATGACGTGTTTACCACGGGGGATCGTATATTTTCTGGCTTCACCGTGAATCGCTTCGGGTGTCACAACGATCTCTCTCTTGCCCTTTGCCATCTTGCCGAAGGTTACAACACCATTGATCTCCGTAACGATCGCATTTTCCTTCGGTTTGCGTGCCTCGAAAAGCTCGGCGACGCGTGGCAGACCACCGGTGATATCCTTTGTTTTGGTAGTCTCCCGGGGCATCTTGGAAATGACATCGCCTGCAAAGATCTCATCGCCCTCGTTGACAACGATGTGTGCGCCTATCGGAAGTATGTAGCGGGCCGGACTCGTGGATCCGGGGATCATCTTTGTCCTGCCCTTCTCGTCTTTAATGGAGATCCTGGGGCGAAGCTCGGGGTTCTTCGGCTCGATTATGACCCTGTAGGAAAGGCCCGTCACTTCGTCCTTGCTCTCCTGCATCGTCTCGCCTTCAAATATGTCGCCATACTTGATCTTGCCGGTTTCCTCGGAGAGAATCGGTATCGTGTAGGGATCCCATTCGGCAAGCACTTCACCTTCTTCAACGGCCTGCCCGTCCTTGATCCTGAGTTTTGCTCCGTAAATGGTGGAGTAACGCTCTCTTTCTCTTCCCGCATCGTCCATGATGGCAATCTCGCCGTTGCGGTTCATTACCACAGGCACACCTTCACGGTTCAGGATCGCCCTTACATTGATAAATTTGACAATGCCGTCATTTCTCGTTTCCAGTGTTGACTGCTCAACCCTTCGTGATGCGGCGCCGCCGATGTGGAAGGTCCGCATGGTAAGCTGGGTACCCGGCTCGCCTATTGACTGGGCCGCAATAATGCCCACAGCCTCACCCAGACTCACCAGGCGCCCGCGCGCCAGGTCACGGCCGTAGCACAGAACGCACACGCCTCTTCTCGACCGGCAGGTAAGCACCGAACGGATCTTCACCTTCTCGAATCCCGCTTCTTCTATGAGCTTCAGGTGGCTTTCCGTTATCTCTTCGTTCTTATGGACAATAACGGCCCCGTCGGGGTCTTTCATATCCTCAAAAGAGACCCTGCCGAGGATACGTGCGTCGAGGCGTTCGATGACCTCGCCGCCCTCAATGAGGGATCCGATTTCGATATAGTCGAATGTCCCGCAATCATGCTCGGATACAACCACATCCTGCGCAACATCGACAAGCCTTCTGGTCAGATAACCGGAGTTGGCGGTCTTCAAAGCCGTATCGGCAAGGCCCTTTCGCGCGCCGTGTGTGGAGATAAAATACTGGAGGACGTCGAGTCCCTCGCGGAAGTTGCTGGTGATCGGCGTTTCAATGATCTCGCCGGAAGGTTTGGCCATAAGCCCCCTCATCCCGGCAAGCTGTCTGATCTGCTGTGCGTTACCTCTTGCACCCGAGTGGGCCATCATGAAGATAGGGTTGAGACTGTTCTGGTGCTCCGGTTTGCCGTTTGGCCCCATGACAGGTTTGCCCGTCATGTCGACAACCACATCGGAACCGAGTTCGTCCATCAATGCTTTCGCTATCTCTTCAGTCACGTTTGCCCATATATCGATGACCTGATTGTACCGTTCACCGTCCGTTATCAAACCCTCCTGGTACTGGTTCTGGACGGTCTTGACCGCATCTTCTGCTTTATCGATAAGCCCCTTCTTCTTCCGGGGAATCTTCATGTCGTCGATGGAAATGGATATCCCGCCCAGCGTGGCATAGAAGTAGCCAAGGTCTTTCAGTCTGTCGGAGAGGATGAC
>DNYO01000215.1 GCA_003506795.1 Deltaproteobacteria bacterium | reverse complement strand
CTGCCTGTGTCGCCCGCTGTCCACTTTATGATGGGAGGCGTCAGGACTGATGAGGCTTGCCGGACCGATCTGGCGGGACTCTTTGCCTGCGGAGAGGTAACATGGGGTCTTCACGGGGCGAACCGCCGAGGCGGCAATGCGCTGATGGAATGTGCCGTGTTCGGAACGCTGGCAGGACGCAACGCCGCTCAATTCAAAAGCTCAGACCTGAAGGGGATCGCCTCCGATATTAAAGGCCCGTGGGAAGACCGCACCGCCGGCACAAAGACGGGACACAAAACGCTCGGGCAGATCAAGGATGAGATCAGGCGGACGGCGTGGATCAATGCGGGCGTTATACGGTCGGCGGATGGGCTCAAAAAAGGTCTCGATGCATCCTTCCTGATCGGCCGGGAGTTGGAGGGAGTCGTACCCGAAAACCGGCGTGAGGTCTGCTTCAAGGCTGATCTTACGGCAGCGGTTTTAACGTTGAAAGCGGTAATTACCGCAAGTCTGGGCCGGCAGGAAAGCCGGGGAAGTTTTTACCGTGATGATTTTCCCCGTGAAGACGATGTGAATTGGAGAAAGAATTCGTTGTTGACGTACGATTCCGCGACAGGCTCGTTCGCGGCAGATTACGTACCAGTCGACTGAACGTGTTAAGGGACCCGCACTTAAGGAGAAACTGATGATCAAGCATGGACCACAGGGAGCGTTGATGGCTGACACGACAGCCTTTATGAAGAGCAGGGTCATCCTGACGGCGGCCGAACTGGATATCTTCACGCTTCTTGACGGGGAACCCCTGTCATCCGGCCGGTTGGCAAAAAAAGCCGGGTTCAACATCAGGGCCCTTTCGCGTGTCCTCGATGCCCTTGCGGCCTTCGGTTTCCTGGAGAAGAAGGACGGGGTTTACTCACTCACCGAAAATGGATCTCTCCTTTCCTCGCGTCATCCGGGTTCGGTACTGCCCATGATACTCCACATGAACAGGCTCTGGGAGACCTGGGGCGACCTTTCCGGCATGGTAAGAAAGGGAGCCAGGGGAAAACGTAAACACGCAAGCCGCATGGAGCCTGGAACTCTCGGTGCCTTTATCGGTGCAATGGACGTTATAGGCAAAGACCTCTCGCTGGACATAGCCGATTCTTATGATCTCGCCACCTGCAGGCGGCTTCTCGATGTGGGAGGTGCATCGGGGACGTATACCGTTGCCTTCCTGCGGAAAAACCCCCTCCTCAGGGCCACCATATTCGACCTCGAAGCAGTTATCCCCATGGCGCGGACCAAGATGGCCGCTGAGGGTCTTGCAGAGAGGGTGGACTTTGTCCCGGGCGATTTCTATAAAGATAACCTGCCCGGGGGCCACGACCTCGTCCTCCTTTCGGCAATCATCCATCAAAACGATCAGGGAGAGAACGTCGACCTTTATCGCAAAGTCCTCAATGCACTCGTCCCGGGCGGAGCAATCCTCATCCGCGACCATATCATGGACGCAGCCCGCACGGCTCCGGCCGCGGGTACGCTCTTTGCCATCAACATGCTCGTGAACACCCGCGGCGGCGGTACGTACACCTTCGAGGAGGTAAAGGACGGCCTTGCCACGGCAGGATTCCAGGACATCAGGCTGGTTCGGACCGGCGATAGAATGGACTGTCTGGTGGAGGCAAGAAAGCCTCGCTGACTTTGGTCCGGGCAGCCTGATCCCCGTCCGGGAAATGACTGCAATACATCCCCGGTGTTTCAACCGGGGCCCCCGGAGCTCCCGGTTTTACTGGCATTACGCGGAATCTCCTTGACAAGAATACCTATAGTTTTAAAATTGATTAAGCGATAACCATCGCGAAAACGCACTCCTGTCATCAATGAAACGGCAGGGAGCTCCGGGGATGACCCAGGTATCGAGCCGACGGGGAACGATCTGATCGTTGAGCGGGATTTCCATTCATAATGCTTGTCAGCGGGGTATCAGCATGAGAAGAATTGCTTTCGCAGTGCTCTTCGTGTTCCTGGCTGTTCCTGTCGGGGCACAGGAGATCTTCGTCAGCGGCGGGTTTGCGAGTGACGTGAGTATGCAGGGGGACAGCGGGCAATGGTCGGTTAGTTACGGGCAGGACCTTGCGGAACATCTGGCATTCAGCATCTCATACATAAACGAGGGACACCAGCCTAACCACTACAGGGACGGTATCGCCCCGCAGATCTGGGGACGTGCGGCACCTTTCGACCCGAGCCTGTCTTTTGCCCTGGGCGCCGGTCCGTATCTTTATTTTGACACGAAGGTCGCCTCCGACAGCGACGAATACGAAAATCTCCACGGTCTTGGCGTCATTTTCAGCGGGACAGCGACGTGGTACGGATTGAGTCCTTTCCTGCTGCAGGTGCGCGCCAACTACATAGGGGTCGACCGGAGCTTCGACTCCTTCTCGGCGAGCTTCGGAATAGGCTGGCTCCTTCAAGCCAAACCCGGGCCGGGGGAACCTCCAAAGGCCGGCAAAAGTATACGTGAGGCAGACAACGAGATCGGGTTCTTTCTTGGCAAATCGGTCCTCAACAGCGCAAAGAGCGAACAGGGCAACGCGATGAGCGTCGAATACCGCCGCCGTCTGCTGCCTTATCTCGAGCTGGCCGCTGCGTGGCTCAACGAAGGGGATTCTCGTCCCATAGGCCGCTACGGGTTTATGTCACAACTGTGGCTTGTACGGGGATTTTTCGATGACCGCCTGTCGCTCGGCATCGGCGGCGGTCCCTACGTGGCCCGCGACAAGTACGATGGCGACGAAGGTGCGAGGACCACACTGGCGGGTNNCGCGGGCGCCGTTTCCCTGATGGCTCTCTGCCGCTTTACACCCCATCTTGGGTTTCGCGGAATGTTTCATCGGATCGTTACCGATTATAGCCGTGACACCGATGTCTTCATGGGCGGATTGGTCGTGGCGTTTTGATGCGCCGGTAACGCTGCCTCAGTATCGTTGACAGGGAGGAATTCAGGGTCGGCCTGAAACCCCCGGGAGTCATCTATTTCAGTTTTCTGATCCACTTTACCAATTCAGCCAGGAGTTCCCTTACCTTTTCCCTCGTCGTTTCGTCTGTAAGTCTGCCTGTTTCATCGAACTTGCTCTCGGCGAAGGGTACCATGATCTCCGGCCGGTTCAGGGGAAAGGCGTTGAGAAATACCAGGGTCTGGCGGAGGTGATACTGCGCCCGGGCCGTACCGAGCATACCGATGGAGGCGCCCATGATGGCGACCGGTTTTCCTTCGAAAGGGCTCGTCCCGTAGGGCCTTGATGCCGCATCGATGGCGTTCTTCAGGACACCGGGAACGGAGTAATTGTATTCAGGGGTCACAATGAGGATGCCATCCGCCCCTTTCACTTTTTCCTTCAGTTCCGTTACTTTGTGGTGGGGATTGTTCTCAAGATCCTGATTGAAGGGAGGAATCCCCTCAAGATCGAAGATCTCCAGCTCGACCTCCTGAGGAGCGACCTCAAAGGCGGCCTTGAGAAGCATCTTGTTAAAAGACCCTTTTCTCAGACTTCCCGCAATACCAAGTATTCTTACCTTCCCGCCGTCCATTGTCTTCCTCCTTGTCGGTAATGTCGAATGTTCTAAAATAAGGCGGGAAAACAGGGGTGTCAACGTACGGGGCAAAAGGCTTGCGTCACGCCCGTCGTGGCTTCGCTCTTCCTTAACGACTCACGGAGTACTGTGATCTCGAGCGAAGCGGGCGTGAGATAAAGCGTTCAAGCTTTATTGCCCGGAGCGCTCTTGTCGACGGTAAATCTCCACTTACAGAACAGGTCGGGTGGATGATCGGGGGGCGCGAGGAGGCATTCTACTTTGATGTTGGGGTCCAGGGCGTGGGCGAAGGATTCGAACTCCGTCTGGTGCATGTCCCGGCAATAGAACTCCGGCAGCCCGTGTTTTACCCGTGCTACCTGAGTAGGGCATTCGGGAACCGTGACAAGTACCTCGTCTTCCGCTTCTTCGGTGACATGGTATCCGACTATCATGGTCCATGGCAGGTACTGAAAGGCCCTCACGAGCCCCTTGAGTCCCTTTTCGCGGATGTTGAAGCGTTCTATCATATCCTTTACGGACATTCCGGCTATCTTGCCCCAGACGTCTTCGTCGAATCGCTCTGCGACCTGTCTGCCATACTCTTTTTCAACGCAGAGGAACCAGAAGCCGTCCACAACCCGGTAGTGCCAGAGGAGAAACCGTAGATATTCGCGAAGTTCGGGGGCTTCCATGTGTTCCAGAATGCCTATGTCCATTAAAACCTCCTCTCCAAAAACACCAGGGATAAGAACCGGCGACGCCGGGTGGGACATATGGTAGCAATCGGGCCGGTGTCCTGTCAAGGAAGTCTTCACGGGTCGCTTTCCGGCATCATCTTCTTGAATAATATGGAATATGTCTTAAGCTGAAATAAGCAACTTCGCCAAACTTAAGGAGGCGTGCCCGGTGGCTCACAGGTTCAAGATACTCGTTACCGACGATGATCCCGATATCCTTGAACTGAATTCCACCATCCTGCGCAAGGTCGGATACGAGGTCTATGAAGCCTCGACGGCGAAGGAAACTCTTGAAATGGTTCGGACACACCGTCCCGATCTCATCATTCTCGATGTTATTCTTCCCGACATGAGGGGCACCCGGTTATGCAGGATGATCAAGGACGACCCCGATTTGCGCGGGCCATTCATAATTCTCATGTCGGGAGTTCAGATATCGTCGAATAACCAGGCGAAGGGACTCAACGTTGGTGCCGA